>NZ_JZIR02000205.1:0-4067 GCF_000961955.2 Hymenobacter sp. AT01-02 | reverse complement strand
GCGCAAGATGCAGGCACCGCCCGCCGGACGTTTCGGGCAAACACCTGGTAGAGGTCTTCGCGCTCCTGCACCTGGCGCTGAGCGGCGGTCAGCAGGTTGGCTTGCAACACTTCGGCGGCTTGGTGACTCGCGGCTAACTCCTGGGTGCGCTGCTGCACCCGCGCTTCCAGCTCCTGGTTGAGCTGCTGCAACTGGCGGCGGGCGAGCACCTGTTCCGTGACCTCGTAACTAAAATCCAGCACCCCCTCCACCTCTCCTCGGCTATTGCGGAGCGGGTGCAGCGAAAGCTCAAAAAAGAATTGCTCCCGCTGCCCGTTGCCGCTAAAGTCAAACCAGCCTTCCAGCTCGTGTGCATAGTACGGCTCCCCCGTGTGGTACACCTGGTCAAAGAGGGCGACCACCCCCAGCCCCTCGGCTTCGGGCATGCCTTCGCGAAACGGCCGCCCGATAAAGGAGCGGTGCGGAAACTTGCGCTGATAGTTCGAGTTAACGAGCTGGTAGCGGTGGTCCGGGCCGCGATACACGGCTACTTGGGCGGGCAACTGCATGAGCACATTGTAGAGGTGCTGGCGCTTCGTCTCCGTCTCGGCCAGCGCGTCCTGCTCGCGGGTCTGGCTGGCGGCCAACTCCGCCTCGGCCTGCACCCGTTCGGTCACGTTGACGATGCTGTGCACCAAGCCGGTGACGGTGCCTTGTGCGTCGCGGATGGCGCTGTTGGAGGGGTCCCAGTAGCGCCCCATGAGCTGGCCGGGGGCGGTGGGGTCGGGCACGGCATAGTGCTGCACGGCCATGTGGTGGGGCTCGCCCGTAGCCAGCACCTGCTCTAGGGAGGCCCGCAAGCTGGTGATGGTGTCCCCCTCGGGCGTACCGGGCGAGCCGGGAAACACGTCGAACAGGGTGCGCCCCAGCAGTTGGGCCTGCGTCAGGCCGAAAACCGCTAGGTAGGCATTGCTGGCAGCGGCGACGTGCAGCGTAGGGGTGAGCAGCACGCACGCGGCCGGCAGGCTGGCCACGACCTCGGACAGACTCCAGGCGCTGGGAAAGTCTAGGGGGGACTTGGCAGAGCCGGCAGCAGGGTCCGGTAGAGATGAAGCCATAGGGTACTTATAGCAATACGAAGCGTACAATCGATTCCGAAGATAGTAGCTTTTAGCGCAGGGGTGTCAAGCCCCTGCCTAGCGTGGCGGTGGGATAGGGTGGTGCCACGGGCTAGCGTTGTGCTTCGTTCCGTTGCCAGGAAAATCCCTTGTTTGCCCTGGCCCGTTGCCTGCCCCTGCTCGACGCAGCCCCGCGTCGCGCGTTCGATTTCCGGCCCAACTGCACACTGGCCCAGCAGTAGCGCTTCTAGCTGGCGCTGCGCGAGCTGATGGACGACCAGCTAGACACAATTGGTATTTTACAATTGCTCTTGAGGTGCGGGATAGTCCCAGGCACCTTTGTGTTCTGATCCGTTCACGGCTCCCCTCCACTATGGTTCACGACCCGAAATACGGGCCGAGTGCCCAGACCTCCCAGCAACGAGCCTAGGTTTTGCACCAGATGCACTTGGCAAATCCTAGCCGCTACGCCCGCGATACGGCGTACGTGCGCCGCCTCTACCACCGCTACATTGCCGGAGAACTAAGCTGGGACGACGTCTGCGTGTTGCGCGATGCCCCAACGCAATTGCCATAACGTAAAAGTCATTCGACTGCGGCGGCGGCAGCACGGGTGGGCAGCCGCTCCTGCGCAGTAGCCTGCAGCAGCAGGTGCCATAACCGGTCCCGGTCCAGCTCCAGGGCGATATAGCGGTCCAGTAAGGCCAACAAATCGGGGCTAGGCTGGCCTAGCACACACTGCAGCCTAGTGAGGGCGACGTGCACCTGGGCGTGCCGGTAAGCCTGCTCGGTCTGGGCGGCGGAAGCAAAAGAAGCCATGAAGTACGGGTAGATGTTACGCAAGAAGCATAGGTAAGGTAGCCGATGGCACTGCCCCACGCCAGGACACATCGCCCCTGGTTGTGACACGGGAGTTGTTACCATGCCACAGCCAAGCCAATGCCTTGCAGGGATGGGCCTGGTCAGGTTCCGCAGGGAGAGGACACCGCTTGACTGGAGCGAAAGCGGCCCACCAGTACGCCCCCAACCGGCAGCGCGTGCCCCTGACGCAGGACGGCTTGTCCCGCCGCAAAGGAAACAAGAGTTCCGTCCACTGTCTTGTAGCTGGTATGGGAGTAGGCGCTTGATTTACGGAACCGACGGAGTAGCGAAGGGCTTGGCTGATCATAACGGACGGGGAACGAAGGGGTGAATCGCGTAGCATACTAGCGGATCTGTACCCAAAACGATGCCCCAAAGTAGGGGCCTGCTATCCGTACGTGGAACGGTAGCGGTATTATGAAATAGAGAACAACTTATCTGGGTTAGCTAACCTGCTCATTCTGTGAGTTAAGCCATGCCTATATACTCTCTGGGAGACGCGGTTTACAGGTTCCAGAAGAATATAACCATTCTAGGAAGCGCTGGAGCGGCAGGAGAATAGTATCTCCGTGCGGGACTAGCCCTCTTATTCCAGTCCTAAATTGCCTCCTACCCAGACCAGCGGTAAGTGATTGGGCAGTAGTCCAACCATCACGTGCTTAACAGGCACGTTCACTCCGCCTGTCGTATCCTCCTAAACGCATGCCAACCCACCCGGAGAGTGACCCTACTCGTCGGCGTGGCCCCGGCCAGCGCCGCGTCTTTGTAAAAGGGGGCAGATAGTCGGTCGATTCTCCAGAAGTGCACTCTTTTCCGTTTCCTGAGAGCCCCTAGTGGGTCTCTTGTACCTCCCACAAGGGGGCAACAGCCTCTAGCAATTGATCCCGTAATTGGTGCCAGGGCAAGGCCTCCATGTACTCACTTACGCTGCACAGCTGCTCGTAGCTACGACGTAGTGCCTGCTGCTGTCCGGAGGGCAGAGAGGGGTTGATAGCATGGCCTAAATAGATGAGCCAGACGTGTAGGCATACAGAGAGGGTGATACTTTCTACCTCACTCCCACCAGTATAGTCCTGAAGTTGATAGGCCTGGGCCTGAATGGCCCGTACTTCGTTGGATACGCGTGCAAACACAGCTACACTAGAATAGTAAATAATCGGACCTAAATATAGACAAAAACTATTATATAGGTTGATAGATAAATAGAAATTGCATTTTTGCAGTAAACCGTGTGCCACAAGTGAACCAGTTGCCCGGCTAACGAAACGGGTAGTTCCTGGGGTGCCGTAGGTAGCCGTGGTAGCTACCTTACAATACTACCAGCTAGGCGCCGGCGGCCAGTTCATCCTCGAATCGATGGTAGGTCGCATCGCCTTCATGCGCAGCGTTGATCACCTAGTGGGTGGAAAGTCGTGCGTAGACGTCGTGGGGTAATAAGGCGGCCACGATCCGCTTCTGGTGGCCACCCAGAGCTTCTTTTTGCCATCGCGCCCGGATATAGGCTTGCTCCTGTTCGGTGAAGGACGCCAAGCGCGCTGATCAGAAAACACTTTGTGCCACCCGCGCTGCCGGAGTAGATGCCCGAGGTGGGTGAGCAGGGCTTGGAAGTCGTTGAATATCCGTTTGCCGGTTTTGTAGTGAACGATGGCATATCCCTAGGCGTGCTCACTGAGCCGGTTAGCCGGGTTTTCGAAGTAAACGGAGTGCTTAGTTGGGGCCATACTGGACTAACGATGGCTTTGCTTGAAAAGAGAGCCCAAAGTCGTATTCGACTGCTTACCGCAGCGGTTTGCAACAGTTGCGCATTGCCCGTAGCTGGTGTACCGGAAGGCAATTGTAGCCCATCTTCCAACCAATGCGCACGGATAGGCGCTGGGGTAAAGCTGTTGAAAATAGGGGCCATATGGTCGATCTGGCCGTGCAGCAAGCGGGGTAGGTGCGGTTGAGGCTCCCGCATTACCCCCGCCAGGACCAGTAGCCCAGTTAGCAGCCCCATGGCCGCCCTGCCGAGCCCCGGCCTTATGCGCAGCCGCTTTATGTGGGGGTAGAGGGTAGTACTCCCACTGAGGCTGCCGAGTTGGTGGGGCGGGTAGCAGGCGGGTAACCAGC
>NZ_JZIR02000204.1:0-563 GCF_000961955.2 Hymenobacter sp. AT01-02 | reverse complement strand
GAACGTGTGCTAGTTTCCAGTTGAAACTAACCCTGTGCCGCGCTGAGCGTGGCGGCTGCAACCCCTTCGAGCCGTAGCAGGCTGCAAAGGTACGAAGCATTTTGCTACTCGCAAGAAAAAGAAGGAAAATTTTTCTCTTTCTTTTCTGCTTACCCCTTCCGATTGAAGCGGGCTGCAAAGGTACGAAGCATTTTCGTTCGTGCAACTAGTAGTAGAAAATATTTTCTGTTCTCTTGGCTGCTGTTCCCCTTCCTACTGAAGCGGGCTGCAAAGGTAACACCTACTGTTTTGCATTTCCAACTTTCGAGCGTAACTTTTTTTGCTACTTCTCGTTACCCGCCTCCGTCCGATTCGGGAGTGCAAAAGTAGTAGATCTTGTAGAGAAAACAAGTAGTATCATCTCTTTCTTTAATGGCAAATATACATTGTATGACAACCTGCTGAAAATCAATGGCCTGATGAAAGCTTTATGAGTTATCCTTTATATGGCTCTTACCTCATATTGAAGGGACATTGTATACATAGTGTATACTAACCTGCAATAGACACGTTCTAGATAATAA
>NZ_JZIR02000203.1:0-5115 GCF_000961955.2 Hymenobacter sp. AT01-02 | reverse complement strand
ATTTGATCAGTTTTTTTCGGGTGCCAATGGGTAATCAGCATCCAATTAAGGGGTTCGGGCTGGGTTTGTACTACGTTCGCCAAGTGGTAGCCAGTCACGGCGGCCGCATCCGCCTACGCAGCGAAGTAGGGCGGGGCAGCGAGTTTAGCATCTGGCTCCCCGCAGAACCAAGCTAGGGTAGTCCCCCCACCAAAGTTATCACGTCAAACATGCCGACAATCTTACTAGTAGAAGATGAGCTTTCGCTTGCCCGCATCGTGCAGGACAGCCTCGAAACCCGGGGCTTTACGGTCCATCACGCGCCCGATGGGCAGCAGGGCTGGCAGCTGTTTCAACTCGGGCGGCCCGATTTGGTAGTGACGGATGTGATGATGCCGGTGCGTGACGGGTTTGAGCTAGCTCGCCAGATTCGAGGCGTGACAACTACGGTACCTATTCTATTTCTTACGGCCCGTTCACAGGCCGCCGACGCGGTGCAAGGATTTGAACTGGGCGGTAATGACTACGTGCGTAAGCCGTTCAGCCTCGATGAACTGGTAGCCCGCATTCAAGCGCTTTTGGGCCGGGCATCAACTGCGGCTCAAACCCCGACGGGGCCGCTGACCATTGGGCGCTACCGCTTTGACTACCCGGAGCAGCGCTTGCAATTGGCCGACGGCAGCCAGCGCCCTGTTGCTCTTACCCACCGGGAAGCAGAATTGCTCAAGCGCCTATTCGACCATCGGACCCAGGTGCTCACGCGCACTATAGTGCTGCGTGAACTATGGGGCGACGACAGTTTTTTCAATGGCCGCAGTCTTGACGTATTCATTACCCGCCTGCGCCGCTACCTCCGCCACGACCCTAGCGTGCGGATACTCAACGTGCGCGGTGTAGGTATAAACTAATAGCGTAAGCTCCTACCGGTAAGGGCTTACCTAGCTCCTAGAATAGGCTTACCACGGGCACGTGGCGGGGGCCGGAAAATATTCTTCACTAAAATACTTGCCGGTAGGCCCGTGCGGGCCAAGGAGCGCATACTTTACAAGGCGTTGTCCAGCCTCCTCAACCGTGCTGGTGCCTTGATGGTCCGTGAAGTCCGTTTTGGTATATCCTGAGCATACTGCATCGACTTTGAAGGGTGTGTCACGCAACTCGTGAGCTAAGTGGAGGGTGTACATATTCAGGCTGTTTTCGACGACTGATACACCGAAAGCCAAATTAGACTGGGATTAGCGAGGTCGGCGTATAGCGCGAGCGAGGCCATGGCGCTGCTCACGTTGACAATGCGCGGCTGCGGCGACTGGCGGAGCAGATCGATAAATGCCTGCGTAACTCCGGCTACACCAAACAGGTTGGTTTCGAACACCGACCGGAATTGCTCCAGGGTAGCACTTAGGGCCGATTGGGTCAGACCACCGGAAATACCGGCGTTGTTAATGAGCACATCCAGGACGAGCGTTTTGGCGCCAATGGTGGCCCGAGCCGCTCGAATAGAATCGGGGTTGGTGACGTCTAACTGAACGGCTTCAAGGGTTGTGAGCCCCGCGGCGTTTAGTTGTTTAACAGCAGCCTCGCCACTTTCTAGGGAGCGGCTACCGAGGTACACAAAGTAGCCGTGCTGGGCGAGTTGTTTGGCGACTTCCAGGCCAATGCCCTTATTTGCGCCTGTGACCAATGCTGATTTCATGGGGTGAACTAGTGACATTACGTACGTAATAATCCGGCGGAACCATTTCAGCCGGACACTTAACAAAGGGCATAGCCTGGCCTTTAAGGCACTTAGTGATGCCAGAGCACGTACTTACAACCGAGTAAGAGAAGCCCAGAACGCTAGCTGGGCATTAGCCACGCACAGACTCAGCCAGCGGCCGGCCGCTAGTCAGCCGTGTGCTCAGCCAGGGCCGTTGGGGGGTAGCCGAACTGCTTTTTAAACGCATAGGAAAAGTGCGCCAGATTCTCAAAGCCTACCTCCAAGTACAACTCCACTGGCTTCCTCTTTTTCTCCGCCAACTGGTAGTGAGCTAGTGCCAACCGTTTCTGCGTGAGCCAACGCTGAGGGCTTAGCTGAAACGCTTTTTTGAAGTCTCGTTTGAAGGTAGTCAGGCTGCGGCCGGTTAGGTAGCTAAACTTGGCCAAAGAGATGTTGAACATGTAGTTAGCTTCCATGAACTCGACCAAGTTGGTTTTGCCAGGCTCAGTGAAGTCGGCCAGCACCGCGTCGCATTGCGGGTTGAGGCTGCGCAAGATCTCCATCACCTCCGCTACCTTCACCTGCAAGAGCTTTTCTGGTAAGCGGTATTCCAGCTCCAAGTAGGGCAGCAGCGAAGCAAAAAGGCTCTGTAGCAACGAGCTTTTGGGGAAAAGCAGCAACCCAGATGAAGCTGGCGGCGCTGGCGCTGGAGTATTCGCCGCATAATAAGCTCGCACGAGGGCCGTAGGCAGCTTCAGCACCACGGCTTGGTAAGCAACGCCGTCTTTAGGATACTTCAGCAGAGTTGCGGGCTGCTTGCGGGGTAGCAGCACTGTGGTGCCCGCCTCGCAGTAGCGTGTGCGGTCAGCCTGTACCACTTTCAGCTCACCCGCCAGTACGCTGACGAGAACGTTCTCCTCAAACATTGTTTCCCCTCCGTAACGCCGGTCGCCGTTGCAGACGAGTACCATCTCCGCATGGGGATTTGTTTGCTTAACGGGCATGGGGAAGGGGCGAGGGTTGTTAGGATGTTTGCTTAAACAAAAGTAGTTCACCCCAAACCGAGGCACTTTGTTTAAAAGGCCGAATTTGCTTTGTTCAATGGCTCACCTAAACCGCCTGCCACTACGCCAAGCACACGCTGGCCCTCATCCGATTTTCCCTACCCAAACCTGCTTCATTGCAGCTACGCAGCAATAGGTTTATGCTGTAGTCTGGGCTTTGCATGTTTTTAAGGAGGAGGCTGATCAGAGTTTGGAATGGCAGGTCAGTTTTTTTGTGTAACTCCCGTTCCTTTCCCGCCTTTTACCTCCGTTGCTTTCCATGTCCGACGTCCGTCCGCCCTTACCTCCTTATACTATAGAAACTGCCCGCCAAAAAGCTCGCCTAGCCGAGGACGCGTGGAATTCCCATATGCCCGAACGAGTTGCCCTGGCGTACACCCCCGACAGCTCCTGGCGCAATCGTAGTGAGTTCTTGGTGGGCCGGGCGGCCATTGTGGCATTCCTCACGCGTAAATGGGAGCAGGAGCACGAGTACCGTCTCATCAAGGAGGTCTGGGGCGTGCACGAAAACCGGATTGCAGTGCGCTTTCAGTATGAGTATCACGACGCGCAAGGGCAATGGTTTCGTGCGTACGGCAATGAGCAGTGGGAATTTGATGACCAGGGCTTGATGCGCCGCCGTGAGGCCAGCATCAATGATGTGGCTATTCTCGAAGCAGCGCGTAAGTTTCACTGGCCGCTAGGGCCGCGGCCCGTTGATCATCCCGGACTGACGGAACTAGGGCTGTAAGGAACGTGCCTACCGTTATTCCCTCTTTCTGAACAGGATGATTTTGTGGCATGTGCTACGTATCACGCCTAGAAAGCTGGTTTCCGCCTCGTTTCATTCCGCAGATGGATAGGCCTGTAATCAGTCTTCCTACTCTCACCCCTCGTCCCTTTTCTACTGCTTTTCACTTACCCCATGCGTATTCTTCCTTTACTAGGCTTGCTGTGCGTGTTGGGTCTACCCGCTGCCAGTCAAGCTCAACGGCCAGCCTCAGCACCCACCTCCACAGAGCCGGTAACTTTAGCCGTGGACCTCGCCCAACCCATCGGGCCCATGCCGCCAGTGTGGGCTTATTTCGGGTACGACGAGCCGAATTACTCATACATGCCCGATGGGCAAAAGCTGCTTACTGAGCTTGCTGCCCTTAGCCCTACGCCCGTGTACGTACGGGTGCACAACCTGCTGACTACGGGCAACGGGGAGGCGGCCCTAAAGTGGGGGTCTACCAATGCCTATTCTGAAGATGCCCAGGGCCGCCCGCTATACGACTGGAAAATCGTGGACCGCATCTTTGATGCGTTCGTCAGTCGTGGTATGAAGCCCATTGCCCAGCTAGGCTTCATGCCTGAGGCCCTCTCTACCCGTCCCGTACCCTACCGCCATTACTGGAAGCCAGGCGACCCCTACGAGTCTATTTACACCGGATGGGCCTATCCGCCCAAAGATTACCAAAAATGGGGCGAGTTGGTGTACCAATGGGTGCGACACTGCGTGGCCCGTTATGGTGAGGCTGAAGTAAAAACCTGGCGTTGGGAGCTTTGGAACGAACCAAACATTGGCTACTGGAAAGGCACCCCGCAGGAATACAATCAACTCTACGACTATACCGAGGCAGCCGTGCACCGCGCCCTGCCGGCGGCACTGCTGGGCGGCCCCGAAACGACGGGTCCGGGCTGGAACAAGGCTGCCGACTATCTGCGCGGTTTCCTACAGCACTGTGTTACTGGTGACGAACTACGTGACCGGCAAGACGGGTACTCGCCTCGATTTTATTTCCTTCCATGCCAAAGGTGGCCCCAAGCTCGTGGATGGCCATGTGCGCATGAATATGGGTACGCAGTTTGGCGACCTGGAAGAAGGCTTTAAGATTGTAGCTTCCTTTCCCACGTTGCGCCACCTACCCGTCATCATCGGCGAAAACGACCCCGAGGGCTGTGCTGCCTGCGGCGTGCAAACAAATCCCGAAAACGACTACCGCAACGGTACCATGTACTCAAGCTACACGGCCGCGGCCTACGCCCGCCTTTACGAGCTAGCCGCGCAGCACCACATCAACCTTGAGGGGGCCGTGAGTTGGTCGTTTGAGTTTGAAAACCAGCCTTGGTTTGCAGGCTTCCGCGACTTAGCTACTCATGGCGTAGACAAGCCCGTACTCAACGTATTTCGGATGCTAGGCCGAATGCGCGGCCCCCGCGTAGCCGTACGTAATGCCGCGCCCCTTACCATTGCCGACATCCGAGCGCAAGCTCAGAGCCAACGGGCCGACATTAGCGCCTTAGCCTCGGCCGACGCCCACTCGGCTAGCATCCTGGTCTGGAACTACCACAACGACAACCTGCCCGCCCCGGCCGCCGAGGTGGCCCTGACTCTGCACGGCCTACCTGCCAATG
>NZ_JZIR02000202.1:0-785 GCF_000961955.2 Hymenobacter sp. AT01-02 | reverse complement strand
AGCGTAGGCTTTTGTCGGAAAGACGCACCAGGGTTTCTACCTTAAAATCGGAGGTGCGTAACACGGCCAGCGTACCATCGCCCAGCGCAACGTATAGCCGTTGTTGAGCCGGAGCATGTACTAAATCGAAAACGGGTGCCGACGGCAGAGCTGTAGCGTAGGCCAGCTTTTTCTCCACCAAATCAATCACCTGGATTCCCTGGAAATTGTGACCTAAAACTAGCAGGTTGCGCTCCGGTAAGTGCAGCAAGGCATACACCGAGTTGTCCACCTTTGCTACTAGTTCCCCGTCGTGTTCCGGCTTCTCAACGCTCCAAGCAGCCACCATACCATCGGCCCCGGCCGAGTAGAATACGTCCTGACCGATTGTACCCGCCACGGCGTACACACAGTCGCGGTGACCAGTAAGGGTAGCAAGCTTATGAACTTGAGGGCGAGGTAGGGAAGACAAAACGGTAGGATCAGACAGCAAATGATACGCACTGACTGCGCCGCAAAGGTACGCGCCATTGTTGGCCAAGCACTCCTGCTCTACTTCTGGCATGCTTGATAAGGTACTATCTGGAGCAGTAAAACGTAAGGCTGTTAGATACAACCCGATAACTATTCCGGGTAGGATAAGGCAAACATCCCCGCACGCGGAGTCATAAATGGTAAGCGCTATCTTTATTACGCTTTACCTACCTCTCCTTGCCTTGCCGCTGCATTCCCTCTCCCCTATTTCACAAACCAGTCTGCTAGGTCTCTGGCAGCTTACTGAGTCTGCCGAGCAGTTATGGAGTGCG
>NZ_JZIR02000201.1:0-743 GCF_000961955.2 Hymenobacter sp. AT01-02 | reverse complement strand
GAGCAGGAGGGCATTCGCACGGCCATTTTTCGGATTGGCTTGGTCTTGAGTCCCGATGGCGGAGCGCTGGTACCGCTGGCTCGTACGGTAAAGATGATGGCCGGTGCTCCGCTGGGCTCCGGCGCCAGTACATGTCCTGGATTCATCTCGACGATCTATGCCGCCTGCTTATTGAGGCCCTAGAAGAGCCCCAATGGCAGGGAGTATTCAATGCCGTAGCACCCAACCCCGTTACGAACAAGGACTTTACCGAAACGCTGGCCAGCGTGCTGCACCGTCCGCTGGTGCTTCCCAAGGTGCCTGAATTTGGTTTGAAGCTGGTGATGGGCGAAATGAGCGAGCTTGTACTAGCTAGCCAGCGCGTCAGTGCCGAGAAGATCCTGAAACACGGCTTTGTTTTTGAGTTTCCGCACCTAAAGCCTGCGTTAGAGTCTTTTTATAGTAGCGAGGAATAACCACTATCGGCTAGGTTTCCCCTGTTGCTAACCCGCCCTTGGATACCTCACTGTAAGATAAAATACTGTACTAGAAAGGCCGCCTTCCTAACCAATTTAGGGGGCGGCCTTTGCTGTTCAGATAGGGATATGGTGCTTACCCGCCTAAACTATCAGGAATAGGCACGGTGCCGTTATTTAGGTTCTCCAGCAGATTATCAACTACAATCGTATCCACGGCTTCCACGCGTCGGCGGCGGGGTTCAGACGGTGAAATGCAGTTGTACTTCTTCGTGATTTTAACAGTAG
>NZ_JZIR02000200.1:0-572 GCF_000961955.2 Hymenobacter sp. AT01-02 | reverse complement strand
CTTCATCTATATTCTTTGCCTGACCGTCTTGAACGGCTACTTCCTTCTGAATCAACTAAAAAGGCCTTGAACAAGATGTTCAAGGCCTTTTATTCTGTAGTGTTGTTGGGTTATGTCAGCCGGCGCTTCACCATCAGATAGTCTAGGTAGTAGAGGATTTTGATGGATAGGTTATTGTTGTGGGGGGTATTCATGGTATTGTTCAGGTTACTGAAGTAGAGTGGAGTAGCTTCGTTGGCCTCCAGAAAAGAGGAACTAGCATTCTTCCACACAATACTTACCTGTGACCCGGGCGCAAACCACCACGCATATACTGCGTCCACGTTGAAGGCATTGAAGGTATTGTCGCGGTTGCGGCGGTAGTCTACCAGCGTTTCCCGGCCATCTTTACCTAGGCGGACGAAATCAGCATAGCTCACGGTGCTGGTGTAGTGCCGCATGCGGATAGTGAGCGACATCCGATTGTTAAAGGTGTACGCTCCCGATAGCGTGTTTGTGACGGTGAGCACGCGACGGCGACCCAGTAACACATCCACCGGGGCTTTCCTCAATAGCACATTCCCGCCGAACTG
>NZ_JZIR02000020.1:0-20339 GCF_000961955.2 Hymenobacter sp. AT01-02 | reverse complement strand
GACTAGCTGTTAACAGCTAGTCCCTTTTTTTATATTCACCAATTATGGCATTGGAAACGTTTGCGCTAGGTATTTTCATAAAGTCTATGTTCTCTCTCTTTAAAAAACAAGCACCGAAGGAAACTATTCCTGTTGCGGATAAAGAGGTAAAACCATCTCCACTAACTGAGCTAACACAAGAGGAATTTGAAAAAATAAAATTTCAAGCAAGAGTAGCGTTCGTTGATGATGAAGAAATAAACCATATTCGGAGACTTCAAAAGGATGGCTACAACATTACTTATTGGGAGGACATAGAGAATATAGATGATTTTGCCAGAAAGAACTATCATGTTGTAGTTCTTGATATACAAGGAGTAGGAAAGCATATATCAGAGACATCGGAAGGGTGGGGAATACTTAAATATCTTAAAAATACATATCCCCATATTGTGGTGATAATGTTTACTGGCGCTGATTGGTCTATTACAAAGTTCAGACAACAAGCCGATCAAGCCGATGACTTCATAGGAAAGGATTCTGACTATTTGGATTTCAAGTACAGCCTTGATACAGCGATCCGAAAAGCTTTTTCTGCCAAATACCATCTAGACATAAACAAAAAACAACTACTAAAATATATAAACAAAACAGAATCACCAGAAGAAATATTAGAAATTATAAATACTTATGGCCGAAATAAAGAGGTCACGCTAGAAAAAGTGAAAGAAAAAACAGACAATAGAGAAGTAATTAAAACAGTAACAGAGTTACTAAACATGGTAAAATCATTTACAGACTTAATTCCTTAATGAAATATTTATTCCCTCAAATAAAGGTCAAAAAAGACAGTTTGGAATTTACAGATGGTTTCGCATTAAATACACCCGCAGAATATTTAAATAAAAAAAATAAAGGCCCCCTTGAAAAGTTCTATAATCCTTACACATTTGGAACTGCAAAGGATTCAGAAGAAATACGAATTGGCATTGATCCATTAGGTTTTAACTATGTATTTTATAAAACACTTTGCTATATAGGTATTATACTCCCTACATACAGAAATAGAATCTCAAAAAAAATATTAAAGAAATATGAAGACAATATAATAAGTGAAAAATATATAAAATCAAGAATAACAGAGGACTATAAAAACATAAATTTGGAGGAATATATACCCACAAATCTCATTACAGGCAATATCCATGAATTAAGAAATCTTAATTCAAAAATAGTAGCTTGCGCTGATGAGTTAATAAACTTTAAAAGTGAACAAGATTGGGAGTTAACTTTTGATAAAGCAGATGGCAACTACAAAAAAATATATGTTGCTTCTAGACTTACAAAGTTCATATTAGACAAGCTGAAACTCTATAGACCTGATTTTTTTGAGACAACACATTTAAATTTAGAAAAATCATTCTCAATACAAAGATCCGTAAATAAGATAGTAAAAATTTATCGCAATGACTTCAAAAATAAGCACCTTTCATCAGAAGGTTATACTGAAATATCGTTAAATGGCGAAAAGGAATATTTTGAAATATTAATGATGATATTAATTGAAAATTCGATCAAATATTCTATTGACCCCATAAAACTTTATCCTGGAGTTACAATTCGTGAAAATGATAGAAGAAATGCAAAAATTATAACAATTACCGTTTCTTCGTTTGGCAATCTTATACCGTTGGAAGAAACGGAAAAAATATTTGAAGCAGGATTCAGGTCTAGCTCAAATAAGTTAAGTGCGAGCGGAACAGGTATGGGACTCAATAATGCTAGAAGGTTAGCTTCACTTTATGGCTTTGAATTAAAATATATATGCGATTACCCAAAGGATACTTCTATAAAAACGGGATGGAATAATTTTAGATTAATTTACAAAATACCCAACAATAAATAACCACAAACTTACACTTAAGTCATAACCTAGACACAAAAAATATAAGCTTGTAAAAGGCTTCCACGAATTGTGGAAGCCTTTTTATGTAAGATTGCTCCTACTTGGTGGCACCTTTTGCCTCTACCGTGAATGTGTCTGTTCTCTATGCCACTCCCCGCTGATCTGGCACAGTTTTATGTATAGTGATTTTGAACTCCTTTATCCCTTATGAGATATAACGCTACTCTCTCGCTATTACTGGGCCTGACGCTGGCCTTTACCGCTGGCTGTGATAAAGATGATCGGGAGCAGACGCCCGAGCCACTGCCGGAGCCTGCCGTTCCCTATAGCTGATCTATTGTATACCAAGACCACGGCCCGCGCCGGGATACCACGTTTCAGGTTCCGCAAGCGGAGGGTTTTGTCACTGAAATACCCCAAACTCATCCGTGGGCATGGAGCCTACTAGCGGTACCGGGGTATACTACCTGCCGCGCTTTCCAAATAACGTTTTAGATTACGGAAAGGAAGAGTTTGAAGGCCGTTTAGCGACCTATTTACAGCCGGTTGAGCAAGTTCGAGGACGATTGAGGCTTGGCTAGCAGCCATTATATTAGGCTATTATGCTGCCTACCCCAAAGGAATCTGCTGTACCATCGTCGGGGGTGCTGGCGTTCTACAACGCTGTGCCGTCGGTGGTATGGTCGGGGTTGAGTTTGGGGCCGCTGGTAGTGTTTTGCTACCAGCACATGGCGCGGCCGTGGCTGATGGGCCTGCTGGGGCTGAGTTTGCTGGCGTATGCAGTGCCTCGGAGTTGGTTTCGATACTGGCAGTTGAGTAGGGTGCCGGCCATGTATCGGCGGTTGGGGGTGCCGGTTGTCAACTGGCTGGCGCAGGACGGGGCACTGGTGCATGCGCTGGTCCGACGGCGCTATCCGCACTACCGTCGGTTGAAAACCCGCCGGTCGGTAGCGGCGGTAGTGGCCAACAGCTACCATATGGAGCGGTTTCACATAGCTGCGCTGCTGTTCTTTTGGTTCGTCAGCGGGTATGCCGCAGTGCAGAACCAGCGGGCTTGGGCGGGGGTACTAACAGTACTCAACATTGGGTATAACCTGTACCCCATCTGGCTGCAACAGTACCTGCGGCTGCGGCTGGCTCCCGTTGCGGCGCGGTCTATGAAACCAACCCCACCCAGCTAAAGGTCTAGCTGCGTAACTATATCTGCGTTGTTGCTAGCTACCTACCTTTAGAGGACCTTTACTGTCTCCTGAAGCCATCCGTGGCTTTCTCTCCTATCTCCTATGCCCGGTTACCGCAACCTTGCCGATATTCTCACGCTGGAACAAAAGCCCCTGTCTGCCCAGCCAGTGCCCGCCCACACCCTGGAATTGCTAGAACGCGGGGCGGCCCGCAATCCGAAGGCGCTGGCCTTGCGCTTTGTGTTCAGCGGAGAGCGGCCTACCGAATCAGTTGATTTCACCTACGCCCAGCTCGTGCAGCGCTGCTACCAAACGGCCAACCTGCTTCATGAACTAGGCGTAGGGCCCACCGATGTAGTATCCTACCTGCTGCCCAACCTGCCAGAAACTCACTTTACTCTTTGGGGCGGGCAGGCTGCGGGTATCGTCAACCCCATCAACCCGCTGCTGGAGCCAGCCCAGATTGCCGATATTCTCAACGCGGCCGGCACGAAAGTGTTGGTCACGCTCCGGGCCTTTCCTAAAACCGACATCTGGCAAAAAGCGGAAGCCGTGGCGGCTCTGGTGCCCACCCTGCGCACAATCGTAACGGTGGATATGTTGCCCTACCTGCCACTGGCACAACGCCTGGCGGTGGGGGCGCTACGCCTGACGCAGTCTCGCCCAGCACTGCCCGGCATTCAGGTAGTAGACTTTGCCCAGGCCATCCGCCGCCAGCCTACCAACCGGCTGGTGTCGGGCCGCCGCGTTGCCTCCACCGATACAGCCTGCTACTTCCACACGGGCGGCACTACGGGCACGCCCAAAATTGCTCCCCTTACCCACCACAACCTTACCAGCGTCAGCTTCGCCTCGGCCCAATTGCTGGGTGGAGAAGCCGAGCCCGAGCGCCTGGTTTTCTTCTGTGGGCTGCCGCTGTTTCACGTAAACGGGGTGGTAGTAACGGGCAGCGTGCCGTGGCTGCTGGGCCACACGGTAGTGCTGGGCAGCCCGGCCGGCTACCGCGGGCCAGGTATCTTGGATAACTTCTGGCAACTGGTGGCGCATTACCGCATTTCCCTGTTTAGCGGGGTGCCTACCATCTTCAGCCGCCTACTCGACTTACCCGTTGCGAGCCAGGATTTAAGCTCCCTGCGCTACGCCATTTGCGGCGCGGCGCCGCTGCCAGTGGAGCTGCTACGTGCCTTTGAGCAACGAACTAAGCTGCGTCTCGTGGAAGGCTATGGTTTCACCGAAGGTAGCTGCATCAGTATTGTGGGGCCGCTGGCGGGCGAGCCTATGCCGGGTAGTATTGGCCTGCGCGTACCCTACCAGGAGGTGCGGGTGGTAGTGCTGGATGAGCAAACCGGCCAGTACCTGCGCGACGCCGAAACCGAGGAAAGCGGGGTGCTGGTGGTGCGGGGCAGCAACATCTTTGGGGGGTATCTCCAGCCCGAGCACAACAAAGGCATTTGGGTGGATACCGGCGACGGCCAGGGGCCCTTCTATAACACCGGCGACCTGGGCCGGCAGGATGCCCAGGGCGGCTTCTACATCACCGGCCGCAAGAAGGAGCTCATCATCCGGGGTGGGCACAACATCGACCCCAAGCTGATCGAGGATGCACTGTCGGCCCACCCGGCCGTGGCCCTGGCGGCGGCCATTGGCAGCCCCGATGCCCACGCCGGCGAGCTGCCAGTGGCCTACGTGACCCTGGTGCCTGGGCAGCAGGTATCGGAAGCCGAACTGCGGGCGTTTGCGGAAGCGCGCATTCCGGAGCGGGCGGCCTGGCCCAAGCAGGTATATACTGCCGCCGAGCTGCCCCTCACTGCCATTGGCAAAATCCTGAAGCCCAGCTTAGTGAAGCAGGAAATCACGCGCGTATACTCTCGTCAGCTAGCCACCGTCGATAACCTAACCCTCCACGACCTAACCGTTCGCGACGACCGGCAGCGGGGCCTGGTGGCCGAGCTTACCGTGGCGGGCACGGCCTCCGATGCCCATATTGCCGAGGCGCTGCTTGGCCTGGCCGTGCCTTACGACATACGCCGACAAGGATAAACTAGAAGCCGCGAAATGGAGCTGAACGAGAAAGCAGCATTAGGTAGCCGCTCGCCTACTACAGCAACCTAGCTCACCGTTCGCCGCCTACAACAGGTTGCCACAGCCTTTGGAAGCCTGTTGTGGGCGGAGACGCTAGCCTCTGCCATGAAGAAACTCATTGATAGGCGGGCGCCTCAGCAGCTAGTTTTAAGGATTATTGCTGCTCGCGCAACTTGGCACAATTTTCTATATAGTGATTTTACTCTTTTCCATCTGCTATGAAACACACCCTTACTCTTTTGCTACTAGGTTTTACGCTGGCCTTTACGGCGGGCTGTGATAAGGATGATCGGGAAGAAACACCCGAGCCTACGCCTGAACCAGCCATGACCTATAGCCGATCCATCGTGTACCACGACAGCGGGCAGCACCGGGACACTACGTTTCAAGCTCAGCAGTTGGAAGCATACGCCAACCAAGATGCCCAGCAGCTAGCCATTGGGGTACACCCCGCTACTACTACCGAGGGGGTTGGCTTTGTCCTAGACCGCGCCAAACTACCTACTTCCCTGACCGGAACCTACACGCTCAAAACGCTACGGGACCGGACCCGCGACGCGGACGTAACCTATTACTACGACCTACCCGAAAGCCTAGGTGGCGGCACTATTCTGTATTTCAGCAATATGCAGCACCTCACAGGCAACCTCACCATCACTAGCTATGATGCCAAGCGCCACCTCCTGAGCGGCACTTATACAACTACCCTGGAAGGCTCCAACGACCCAGTGGTGCAATACAGCACCTTTCCCAAACGGAAGTGCGACATCACTATCACCGGTACCTTCACCAACATTCCGCTAAAGTCCGTCGAGTAGGGTAACCAAGCGGGCCATTGCTGCCTTGCTCAGTACGGTAGAAGGCGAGTCTACTACCTGCTTGCTGCGCACCTACCTGAAGCTAGTACTTGATTTTGCGGATGGTGCCAGCGCCGGAGTTGAGCACGTAGTAGAAGTTGGGGTTGACGCGCTCAATGTCGGTGAGCCGATCTTGGTTACCTAGCACCGTCGCCCCGGATTCCGTAGCTACCCGGCTCGTGGCAGGCAGCTAGCCCACGAATGTGGACAGCGTGAACCGAAATTAAGCGTACTCCGTCACTAGCAGGCCACACGCCCACACGCCACTGCCCCGGTTGAGTCAGCGGATAAGCAGCTGATTCAACCGGGGCAGTGGCGTGTGGGCGTGCAATTGGTAGCACCCGTATGCTAGGGGCGAGTAGTACGGGTGCGCGCACGCGTGCGGGTAGGAGTAGCAGGGCGACTATTCGAGGGCTGCTGCACCTGCACCGAGTCAATGGGGCCGGCCGTGACATTGCCGCTAGGTATGGAAGGCAAGGGTAGCGTGCCGTTGGGCTGCACCTGGGTAGGAACGGCCACGGGCTCGGCGTTGCGTTGCTCACGCCAGCAGGCAGCGTTACGCCGGGCATGGGGCTGATGCGCTCCGTAGGGTTGCGGCGGGTGGGTTGCACAGGCTGGCGGTTCTGAGCCTGGGCGGCGCCGGCTACCAGGCCAATTAATAGTACACTTAGGGAGCAGAGGCGGTACATAGGGCGGGCGGCAGCGCCGCGGTAAGAAGGAAAAGTAGATGCTACGCTGTGCCCCTCAAGAGGCAAACAAACCGCCCAACCAGGCCGCACAGCGCACAGAGTATGGTACGACAACCGCCCGGCCCGAGTTCAACCGCAATGCCCTGTTTCTTTTACGCAAAACGCCCCCGCGCTGAGCTACTTCTGCAAAAGTAGCCTCAAGCGTGGGGGCGTTCTGCGGAGGTAGTGCTACTACTGCTGAGCTAGCTTATACTAGCTCGAAGCATGGGTAGCGACGCTGCCGGTAAATCTTGCCGTCCTTGAACTCGAAAATAAGGCAGAGATGAGCTGATAACCGCTGCCCACGCAGCAGGGGGCCAATGTCGCTGATGACGGTCGCCTGCCACAGGCCCTCTACCGTTACGCTACCATCGGCACCCAGGGCAGTTCGCTCCACTGCAAAGTTCGGGTCCCGCAGTAGCTCGCGGCCCACGCGTATGTTATCGAGAATGTCGTTGAAGTTGCGCCGCTGAACGGTCTTGTAAATCAAGTTGGGGTACTCTACCTGCTCCACCTCGGGGTGCAGTACCGCAGCGTAGGCCTCCGGGTTGAGATTGAACGACTGAATCAAGTCGAAATACGCAGAAAGAATAGGTAGTGGGTCGTTCATACGAAATGAAAAAATGCGGCTACAAGATACAGTTACCCAGCGGATAATGCTTGACACAACCCAGAAAACTCTTCCTCCCACTAGTTTATTCTGCAAGCGCAGGCGTGCGGGTTGAGCCTGAGGCGTCACTAGATGGGCAGCCTTGCGTATGCCAATACTAGTTTTCCTCCTGACTTACTCCATATGCCGCTTTCTTCTCTACCCTCTTCCCGCCCCCAAGTCATTCTATTTGATGTCAACGAGACGCTGCTCGACATGAGCAAGTTAAAGCTGGCCGTCAATAAAGCATTCGGCAACAAGTTCGCCTTTAAGCAGTGGTTCGGCCTCCTGCTTCAGTACTCCCTGGTGGATACCGTAACGGACTCCTACCATCCCTTCGGCACCATTGGCGACGCTGCTCTGGATATGGCCGCGGCCATGCTGGAAGAGAAACCTCTGAAGCCTACCAAGAAAAGTGAGATTCTAGACCTGATGACCCAACTGGCACCCCATAAGGATGTGCCCCACGGGTTGGAAATGCTAGTGGACGCGGGCTTCCGGCTGGTGGCCTTCACCAACTCGCCCAAGCCCGTGCTTGACCAGCAGCTACGCCACGCCCGCATCATCCGCTACTTCCAGCAAGGGCTAAGCATTGAAACCGTGAGCAAGTACAAGCCACACCCAGAAACCTACCAGGCTGCTCTCCAAACCATTGGCCTTCCGGCCGCCGCTGCCTTGCTGGTGGCAGCCCACGGCTGGGACGTGGCAGGTGCCGCCCACGCGGGCTTGCAAACTGGTTTTATTGCGCGCCCAGGCCAAACCCTCTACCCCCTGGCCGCACCGCCCACCTACACCGGCAAAACCCTGCCCGACCTAGTGAAACAGCTACTGCGCCAGACTGAGTAAGCCGACCCGGCAAAACCAACAGAAAGCCCCATTATTACACGCAACCCAGCTTTTTTGGTGGGCGTATGAAGAGCATCTGTGTTTGTTTGTGCCACCCCAACCGTTCACAACCATGGCTATTCAAAAGTACCAGGACGCGTTTTCCGACTCTGCTTCTGCCAGCTTTAGCAGCATGCTCGACCGGTTTTTCTCCGACTCGATGGCGGCGCGTGGGCGCGTGAATAGTTTCTCGCCCCAGGTAGATGCCTACGAAACAGAGAAAAGCTACGAGATTGAAGCAGCCCTACCAGGCATGAAGCGCGAAGACATCAAAGTAGACTTCCACCAAGGCCGCCTCACCATTGCCGGCGAGCGGCACTTCCGCAACGAGCAGAACGAGCGGCGCTACCACGTAGTAGAAAGCACCTTCGGCTCGTTTCACCGGGCCTTTCAGCTTCCCGACACTGTGGATGCTACCCGCATTGAGGCAGCTTTTGAGGATGGCATTCTGCACGTGAGCGTACCTAAAGACGAAAAGAAAACCATGCGCCACCAGATTGAGGTGCGCGGCGGGCAGCAGTCGGGTGGTGCGGGGCAGCTAGCAGGCCGCGCAGGACAGCAGGCAACGGACGTAGCCGTGCAATCCGCTGGGAGCCAAGGCGAGTCGGACTCAGACCACAGTAGCGCGAATGACCCGATGGAGGAAATGAAGAACCGTCCGCAAAGCTCGGGTGTGGGTTCTTAGCAATTCCCTGACTCCTTGACCTTGGCGCCGCCTTTCCCGCAACGGGGAGGCGGCGCTTCTGTTTGTTAGCCGCCCAAAGCTCTACTACAGCCTCCCCAGGCCAATACGCGTAGAAGGCAAAAACCTGCTTTCATCTCTCATCTCACTTCCTTCCACGCCATGAATCGTTTCTTAATCTTTCTGTTGCTCTTGGTAGCAACTGGGCTGGGCGGCCTCCCGCGGTCTGCGGCCCAAAGTACCGAGGGCTTACCCGCCCGCCCTTCCCCCTTCCGCTTCGTCACTGATGAGGGCAAACTCTTGAACGAGGCCGATGCGAAAACGCTGGAAAGTGGCCTTCGCCGCTATGCCGACAACACCGGTACCCAAATTGTGCTGGTGACGGTGCCAAGCCTAGGGGGCCGCGACGTAGCCGACTACGGCCGGGCCCTGGGCGAAAGCTGGGGCATTGGGCAGCGCGACAAAAACAACGGGGTAGTGGTGCTGATAGGAGCCCAGGATCGCAAAGTGACTATTCAGGCTGGCTCGGGGCTGCGCAACCAGATTACACCCGAGCTAACGAGCCGCGTAATCAACCAACAAATGACGCCGAGCTTCAAGCAAGGCCGCTACTTTGCCGGCGTGCGCTCGGGGCTAAATGCGCTGATGCTGGCGGCTCACCCAGAATCGAACCCGAATAAAGACAAGGCCGCAGCCGCTACCAACGGAGCTACTGCTGGCACCGACGGAGCTGCAACTTCTTCTGGCATAGGTGCCGGTGCGCCCAGCAGCGGGTTGTCGGATGAGTTGCCGCCGCGCGTAGATACGCCCGAGCCCGTAGCTACTCCTACTCCGGTTACCGAGCCGGCATCTTCGGGGTTTGGTATTGGTACGCTGGTGCTGGGGGCTCTCGTGATTGGGGGCGGCATATGGCTGGTTTCTAAACTATTTCGCCGGCGCACGCAGACTCCGGGACCCACTGGTACCACTCCCGATTTTCTACCCAACCGCCCAAACCAACCTACCCCACCTTACCAGCCCAATCAGCCTAATCGCCCAACGGGGAATTATGGTAACCAGGGCGGCTACGGCGGCCAACCAGCCCCCGACTTCCTTCCCAATCGCTCGGGCGGTACGGGTAGCGGAATGGGCGGCATGCTGATGACCGGGGCCGCCGCTGCTGCGGGTGCCTACCTGGGCAACCGTATGGCCAATGGGCACAGTGACAACAACGAAAACTACAGCCACCTCAACCCCCAATCAGACCCGAACCAGAACCAAAACCTGGATGCGGGAACCGCCGCTGCGGGTGGGGCTGCCGCCGGAGGGTTTCCGTTCTTGGGTGATTCTGGTGCCGCCTCTACCGATGCCGGCCCCGACTACTTCTCGGAGGATGTAAACGATTCTTCGCCCGACTACTTCTCGTCGGACGACAACGGTTCCTACGACGACACCTCCTCCGACGACACGGGCGGGGGTGGCTTCGACGACGACAACAGCAACAGCGGCTCCTGGTAGGTAGCCCACAGTCACGGGAAAGCCCCTCTTCTGCCGCTGGCAGGGAGGGGCTTTTTTGTGGTGCGTTCGTTGGAAACGTGAGTAAGGCAGCAGCGCGTATTAACGAGGCCCTTCCAGGCTTTCCACTGGGGTAGGCAGCTCCACGTTAGTTGTTTTGGGGAAGGATAGAAAATGCCGGACTTGGGGCGGCTCGGGGCCAGTATGAAACCGCTGCACCTCTGCTTCCACCAAGAGGTCTTCGCGAGTGAAGCGGTGGTGCTGGCGTTCATGCTCTCCCCAGGTAGCTACGTAGAAGAACTCCGTGATAGAAGTTGGGCTGGCTAAATCGGCAAAAACGCCCGCGTTCAGGGCCCCATCGCGCAACCGCAAACGGCTAAGACGGGCTATGGCCTGCCGGAATGCTGGCTGATCAGCTAAGGGAACCTGATATTCTATGGTGACCATTACGGGTCCGTGGTCGGGGTCTACGTCGCCCTCAATGGTAGGAGCCGGCCAGTTTTCGGCGGGGGCCAAGTCGAGACCTTCGGCGGAGCGCATGGGGAAGGGAATGGCTAGCGCCAGGCTGACAGCCATCCAGCTGGCGGCACCTAGTAGGGCCTGTTGCAAGCCCAGACGGTCGGCCAATTCACCCCATACAATACTGCCAATGGAAAGCCCCGCCTGAAACACAAGCATGTAGATGCTGACCACGCGGGCCTGTACCCACTTCGGTACGTGCAGCTGCACGGTGGTACTGAAGCTCGTCATCGTCATCAGCCAAGCAATACCCGACAGAAACATCACCGGAAAGAGCCAGTATTCGTTGGGGGCCAGAGCTAAACCCACATTGGTACCCACAAACACACAGGACCCGAGCAGCACCCGCTGGTTGAAATTGAGCCGGTGCCCTGCCCGTCCCATCAAGAAAGCTCCCGTAATGGCGCCCGCGCCCAGCCACGACAGCAGCACCCCGTAGGAGCCTGACTGCAAGTGCAAGCGCCGCGCCGTAACTACCGACAGCAATGCCCACATGGCACTGGCCCCAAACGCAAAGCCGAACGTGCGAAACAGCACCGCATAAATAGCTGGCGAGTACTGTACGTACCGTATTCCGGTGCGCAGGGCTCCCATGAAGTTCTCGGTAGGGCCACTACTTGTTTCCGCGTTGCGCTTCCATCGGTATACTACCAGCAAGGTACCCACGAAGGAGATGCCATTTAGCAGAAACACGTAGCCCGGCGAGTAGTGCGCAATGATGATGCCCCCAATGGCCGGCCCCAGGGCCCGGGCAATGTTGTTGCTGACTCCATTAAGGGTGATGGCAAAGCCCAGCACCGGGCGCGGAACCAGCTCAGTAGTTACGGTTTGCCAGATGGGCGCATTCAGGGCCGCGCCAATGCCCAGTAAAAATGTGAAGGCCAGCACGCCCAGCGCCGATACCTGACCCAGCAGCGTGAGACTACCCAGCACAAACGCTACCACCCCCATAAAGCCCTGGGTGCACAGCAGCAACTTACGCCGGTCCACAAGGTCGCCCATGGCACCAGCGGGCAAGCTGAGCATGAAGGCGGGCAGACTGGTAGCCGTTTGCATGAGGGCCACCAGCAGGGCCGACGTGGTGAGGGTCGTTACCAACCATACGCCCGCTACATTCTGCATCCAGGTGCCGATGTTGGATACCACGGAGGCAATCCAGATGGCCCGAAATACGGAATAGGTTAGCGGTGTCCAGAGGGTGGCTGGGGATGGCGGAGTAGGTGCAGACGCGGACACAGGAGAGGGCATGAAACGAGCAGGAGCAGATGGAGTCCCGGCTATGAGACCAGGCTACGCAGCACACAACCGCTACGTACGGTATTTGGTAGCTTCTTGGTCGCCGCTCCGATGCGATGCTTTCTGGTAAGTTGCGCAAGGTAGCGTATCTCAGTTCGTGCCACTGAGGCTTGGGCTACTAGCGCAAACGCTTCAGCCAATGCATTAGGCCAGGCACGGCGCCAGCTCTACCCATTACGCACAACCGCCGTCCTTCCCTGGCGGAAAAGACGGCGGTGCGTAGCACATGCGTATTTAGTGACCTATTTGGTCCGCACTGGGGTACCTACCTTAATGGAGGGGGTAGTGCGGTTTCTGCGCTTGCTAGCCGCTTTGCGCCGCAGGCGCCAGCGCTTCAGGGGGCCTAGCTTGTGAGGCTTATGGCGGCTGTTGCCGCGGTACTTCTTAAAGTTAGGACGAGGAACGCGGAAATTCAGGGCGGTTTCGGCCGGAGCGGACGTGCTGCCTGATTCGGCTACGGCGGTGGGCACCTCTGCTAAGAATAGCAAGAAGCAGAACAGGATGAGTAGTGTTTTGGACATAAGAAAGATTGATAATAGTGAAACGATCTTTCGTGTAGATAATAGCATGAACATTTCATCCTACCCATCCACCCTTACTCGCTAATTTATAGGTTATAATGTGCAAATAGTACACTTCTAAAAAATAAATTACAGAGAAGCAATAGGCGAATAATTTTTATAACTAATCTAATAAAAACAACCTTGCATTTCATAAAATGGCGTGACTAGTTGCGCGCCGAAAAATCAATTCCAGCCAACATTGCCAAGAAAGGCAGGTTATCAAAGGAATTGTTGTACCGCTAACCTAGTACCAACCCTATGCCGCTTCATTTTGACAGCATCATCTTTGACTTAGATGGCACCCTTTGGAATGCTACTGAATCTGTAACTAAGGCTTTTCAGAAAGCTAAAAACAGCGTCGATTATATTCACAATGACATTACCCTGGCCGATGTGCAGGCCGTGACGGGGCAGCCTTTTCAGGCCGTGTACCACCGGCTTTTCCCCACGCTGCCCGCCGAACAGCGCGAGGAGTTCAGCGCCCTGTGTGCCCGCGAGGAGCTAGCTCACGCCCAGCAGTACGGTGGTACCCTCTACCCCGAAGTAGAAGCTACCCTGCGCTACCTACAAAGCCGCTACCGCCTCTTTATCGTCAGCAATTGTCAGGTGGGCTACGTGGAGGCCTTTTTTGAGCACAGCGGCTTGGGACACTACTTTGAGGGGCACCAGTGCTTTGGCACCAAAATGCTGCCCAAGGCCGACAACATCCGCGAAATTGTGTCCCAATATCAGTTGCAGGCGCCCGCCTACGTAGGCGACACCCGCGGCGACCTAGAAGCCAGCCAGAAAAGTGGCGTACCGTTCATTTTTGCGGCCTACGGCTTTGGCACCCTGGCACTGGCAGAAGCGGAACTACGGCTCCAGCAGTTTTCCGACCTGCGGCAGCTCCTGTAACTAGTGGCGTGCCGTGAGACTCAATCCGGTACTCTCCTGCAGCCACTGCATAGCGGCTGCCTCATCAGTAAAAAACTGAACGTCAAAGGCCTCGGTGGAGTAGCTGCTATCAGAAGGATAGGAGGAGCCTTGAATAGTTTGCAGCAAGGATGGATTAGCTAGGTATGCTACCATTAGGCGGCCACCCAAGTGGGTAGCTATGCTAGGAAAGTATGACTCCAACATCCACTGTACTACCTCCGGCTCATTGAGCGTGCGCCGCCGAATATCTTGCAGCCAGAACCGGCAGTTGTGCGCGAGGGCATCCTGAGTAAGAAACTCATATGCCGGGGGAAGCTGGCTAGCATCGGGCTGGTAGTTCCAGCGGCTAACGAGAACGTGAAGATCGGGGCGGTAGGTGGTATGGAGCGGAGTAGTATCGGAGAGGAAGTTTGGTAGCATAGCGGCAAGAATTCTGCTGCAACATACGGCCACTAGTTCCGCACTACCGGCACCCTCCGGGCGTAAGCTCTCTATTTGTCGTTAAACCGATATGTATTACCGCTAAACTCCCCTAATTGCCCAGTTAGCGGTAGTAGAGTAAATTGGGTTGAATGCGCAACCGATTGGCTGTAACTTACTTTGATTGGTATAATCCGAAGGCACAACCCGGAGCCCGACAGTCGCGTTTGCCGTAGTAGAGTGGCACCGGTGCCACTTGCTATTCTCTGCTAGTATGTCTGCTACCACCAATGCCCCCAATAACGACCTGTACATTCAGTTCAAGGAGGAAGTCAACATGACGGCTGCCGAGCTAGAAAAGTGGCTGGATACGGAAGAATCAAAATCTGTGGGCCAGAAAGACGAGGGCGCCAAGGAGTCTATTGGTCACCAATCGGGCAAGCACATCATCAAGATTCTGCGCACCAAACAAGCCGACCTTACCCCTGACGACGAGGCGCATATGCACAAAGTGCATTCCTATATCAGCCGCCACAAAGCCCAGGGACCGCACAAGGAAGATGCCGTAGAGCATTCCCGGTGGCGGTACTCTCTTATGAACTGGGGCCACGACCCATTGAAGGATAAAGAGTAAGCCCGTAGCATGCCGCAGCGCTTAACACAAAGAGCCGGTTCCAGGTCAGGAACCGGCTCTTTTTCATTTGGGTCACTACCTGCCGCCTGTCTGCCTTAAGACAAGCGCCGGATAGCCTTATTTAGTGGTGATGAGAATGGCGCCTTTCTTACCCTTATCCCCGTATTTTGCGGTGGCTTTTTCCGCATCCAGCACATACACGCTCTTGATAGAGCCTCCTTTTAGCGTAGTGGCTTGGCCATCAGACTCCTGCCCGTTGACGAATACCAGCCGGCCTTTGAAGTCTGATAAGGAGATGTCCTTTTCACCTTCGGTGCTTTCCTTGATGCGCATCGCAATGGCCTGATCTTCGGGCGACGCGGCTTTGTAGACGATGTTGTACTTCTCGTTAAACGCCTTCAACGCTTCCGAATTCTGCCCAGCTTTAGTAATAATCAGCATAACTCCTTTTCCCTCAATAGAGCCAAAATCTTGCTTAAAGGCCTCCTCATTGAAGCCAGGCATGAACTTGCGCCCCTTAATTACATTTACGCTGGCTATAGCACTTGGCTCTAGCTGATGCATGGCTTGCTCAGAGCTCGGCACTCCATCCACGAAATACAGTGCATTTTCAGCCAAAGTGGCTGCTTGCTTTTGGACGGAGGTAGCCGGCTCCGGGAGGTAGGCTTTCTTCTCGCAGCTCCAAAGGGTGAGGCTGGCGGCCAGGGGCAACAGAAGCAGGTACCGGGCAGCTTGGGTGCGGGCCGTGCGGGGCTTATTCATCATGGCAATACGGGTTTTGAGAAGGTGGAAATTGAAATGACTGACGATAGAATTGGCCTGCCCCTGCACGCTTTGGTGCAATAGCTGGTACTGATAAGTTTTGTTGTCGAGCAGGCCCGATTGCAGCACCCGGTAATCGGTATTGAACTCCAGGTTTTCGTGCAGAGCTTGGCGCAAAAGCCACACGCCGGGGTTGAACCAGTAGAAGAGCAGACTAAGCTGGGCCAGCAGAACATCCACGGTGTGCCACTCCCGCACGTGCACTTGCTCGTGGCACAGAATGGCGGGCAGCTCTTGGGGCAGATGCTGGGCGGGATTGAGGTATACCGTCTGCCAGAAGGCGAAAGGTGCTATCGGCTCCGGCACCGCCCGAAACCGCTGCCCCTCAAACTCCGTAGGCCACGAAATGCGGTGCAGCCTATACAGCGAGAGCAGTTGCAGCACTAGCCGTACCCCTAGGCCACCTACCCCCACCCAGTAGGCCACTACCAGCCAATTGATAGTAGCCGGAACGGCCGTGGGCAAGGCTTGCCAGTTGGGTGCCAGTAGCAGCAACTGCGCTGGCAGCGGATTCTGGCGAGCAAACCAGGTGCTGAGGTCAATGAATGGGTAAGCAGGCGCAAACACCAGCGCGAAGAGCAGAAACGCCCGGTTCAGGCCGAAGAAGGTTAGGCGACGCAGGCCCAGGTAGTACACCGCACAGAACAGCAGCAGGGCCTCATTTACCTTCAGCAGGTAGGGTAGCAGATCGGTGGCGCTCATTCCTCTTGTCCTTTCTCAATCATGCGCACAATCTCCTTTAGCTCCTCGGCACTTATCTTCTGGTCTTTGGCAAAGAAGGAAACCAGCTCTTTGTAGGAGTTGCGGAAGTAGTCGCCCACGAAGGTGCTCATGAAGCGCTTGCGGTATTCTTCAGCGGCAATCAGGGGCGTGAACCGAAAGGTGTTGCCCAGCTTCTCGCCCTGCAGATAGCCCTTGCGCTCCAGGTTCCGGACGGTGGAAGCCAGCGTGGTGTAGGGCGGCCGAGGCTCGGGCAGCAGCTCCAGCACCTCCTTGATAAAGCCACCCTTCAGCTGCCAAAAGGCGCGCATGGCTTCTTCTTCGGGTTGAGTAAGTCGTTCCATGTCAGTTATTACGATTATTTCGTAATACTACGAACATTTCGTAATAATGATACCGAAGCGTCAACTTTATTTTTCTACAAAGCAAAAAAGGTAGCCTACGGGGGAGGTAGGCCACCTTTTCATGGCAGTAGTGAAAGCAGGGTAGCCTATACTGGCAGGTGCAAGTGCTTGGTAAGCCACTGCACGGCATCACCCTCATCGGTAAACTGGTTGATGGAGCAATAGTCGCCGTGGGTGTAGGGCAGGGCAGGCAGGGTTTCGTCGTCAGTGGTGTCTTCCAGCTGGGCCGGCGAGATGAGGTAAGCTAGGTACACATGCTGGCCTAGCCGAGTCCGAAGCATGGGATAGAAGTCCCGCACCAGCCAGTGTACGTCACTATTCTCCAAGTGCTCCCGGCGGCGCGAATCAATCAGCCACAGGCAGGTGGTACAGCCCGAGGCAAATTCCAGCAGCCGGTGGTAGCCCGTGCGCAGCTCCGGCGACGAGGTAGTCCGCAGCCACCGGGCCGTCAGAATACTCAGGTCGGGCCGGTGCAGCAGGTGCAAGAAGTCATTTACAATATTCTCTGACATAGAACGAAGATAAGTCAGGTGTCATTAGGCAACTCCCTAGTACAGGGAAAAACAATATTAGGCCTGTTACGCCGACCAAACGGCAGCGTTACAGGCCTAGTATTTCTGGTACTGATACAATGATCCGGAAACGGAGAAATTAGACTGTCGTCTACCCCCTTCTCTCGCTTGCTTCTCCGCCAGCAAAGGCGCCTTGTGCAGGAAGTCGTCGCCTTGTAAACATTCTACCATAAACCTGGCTAGTTGCTGCCGGCTGATAGTGAAGGGCGAAGGGGTTTGTTGGTAGCGCACAATGAGCTGCCCGATCTGCTCTCGGTTGTTCAGGGCCACCGGGCGAGCAATAACCCACTCCAAGCCAGACTGCCGCAGCAAGGTTTCCTGTCGGTCGTGGTCAGCAAACACAAGCGTAAAATTGGTTAGCCTAATCATCAGGCGCATATACCACGGCGCATACGGCCACGAATCGCCCACCCCAATGGAAGACAGCGTCACGATACGCTGGAGTCCTAACTCCCGCATAGCCTGTATTGTATAGCCCATCGACGTTTCCAGCGTGTGGCGCGGTGTGATCTTTTTCAACGAAAACGACTCGGCTTCACTTAGCGCACTAAGCGTACTGATGACGAAGTCGCAGCTCTGCATGGCCCGGCGTATATCGGCCAAGTTGGTGGGCTGCCCGCGCACAACCGTTAGGTGTGGGGAGGCAAGCGAAATCTTAGCAGGGTTGCGCACGAGGGCCGTGACTGCATAGCCTTGTTGTAAGGCATAGGCCACGACCAGGCCACCCGTACGGCCAGTAGCGCCGTAGACGAGAATGCGTTTCATGGGGAGCGTATAGTACTGTATAAAGAAATCCCGGTAGCTGAGGTGAACTACACTACTCAGCTAACTGCCAGCATCGGCCGCTGCTTGGGTAGGCCTCGGGGTAAATGCGAGGGCAAACTTATCGGGCAGTTGGGGTAGCTTTGGTATGTATTACCAATAGAATACCGGTTACTAAAAGGATACCACCATGCTCGTTTGCCCTGGTCCCGCTGGCAAAAGCCAACACCAAGCCGTCCGCGATACTCTCGACGTGATCAGCGGCAAATGGAAACTTGTTATCCTGGCCGTGTTGCTTGAGCGTAAGTACCGGTTCAAGGAGCTGAGCCGCGAAATTGGCATTTCGCCGCGTGTTCTCTCCAAGGAATTGCAGGAAATGGAGCAGCACCAGCTCGTGAAGCGCACCGTCTGCGATACTCGCCCGGTGACAGTGGAATATGAAAGCACGCCGCACAGCCAAACCCTGCTGAGTGTGGTGCGCGCCATGAGCGAGTGGGGTTACTTGCACCACGAAATAATAGTAGGCCAAAAGAGAGGCCTCGACCCCACAGCCGATGAACAGCCACATGATTAACACTGGCCTAATTTCTTAACGGAGCCAAGTTTCGTCTTGCTAACCCAGCACAGATAGCACACTCTCTACTTGTTGCAATAGAGTCTCCAGTAGCTAGCTAGTTAGCTAGCGTCAGGGATAGTAGGTCCTTAAACAAGGCTTGCCCACTAACAGCGGCCTGCCACAGGCAGAGCACACCATTAGTGAGCAAGACAAGCTGGAGTTAGGCCTCTTAAGTCAAGAACTCCTGTTTAGAACCATCCATCAAGGATTCTACGGTCAGCACAGTTCAGCTTACCACACGCGGGCACGCACGTTCTGAGCGCGCACCATTTTAGCGTCTTCCTTGCAGCCAAATGCCTCGTAAAATTCGGGCATGTTCATGAGCGGACCGTTAGTACGGAACTGGGCCGGAGAGTGCGGGTCGGTCATCACCTGCTGGCGCAGGTACTCGGGGCGGGCGTTGGTGCGCCAGATTTGGGCCCAGGCCAGGAAGAAGCGCTGCTCGGGCGTGTAGCCATCGTACTTGGGGCGTGGGCCAGTACCATACTTCTGCTGGAGCTGCTTCTGCAGGGCGCTGTAGGCCACACTCAGGCCACCAAAGTCGGCGAGGTTCTCGCCCATGGTCAGCTTGCCGTTCACATACACGGAGTCAACCGGCGAGAAGGCGGAGTACTGCTTGCCCACCATATCGGCGCGCTGGGTAAATTTATCGGCGTCCTCTTTGGTCCACCAGTCGCGCAGGTTGCCCTCCGCATCCGACTGGCGTCCCTGGTCGTCGAAGCCGTGGGTGATTTCATGACCGATTACCGCGCCCATACCGCCGTAGTTCACCGCGTCGTCGGCGTTCGGGTCGAAGAACGGGGGCTGCATAATGCCAGCCGGGAAGGTAATGTCATTCATCGACGGGTTGTACGACGCGTTTACCGTGGGCGGGGTGAAGCGCCACTCGTTGCGGTCAATCGGCTTGCCGAACTTGCTTACGTTATCGTTGTAGCTCCACTGACGGGCGGCCAGCACATTCTTCAGGTAGGACTCGCGCGAGATATTGAGCGCGGAGTAGTCCTTCCACTTATCCGGGTAGCCAATCTTCACCTTAAAGGCGGCCAGCTTCTTCAGGGCTTCCTGCTTGGTAGCGTCACTCATCCAGTCGAGTTGCTGAATGTGCTCGGCCATGCTGGCCTTGATGTTATTGACCATTTCCATGGCCTTTTGCTTGGTCTCGGGCGTGAAGGTCTTGTCCACGTAGAGCTGCCCGAAGGCCTGACCCATAGCTGCATCCGTAGCGCCGAGCATGCGCTTCCAGCGAGGCTGCTGCTGCTTGGCGCCACTCATCACCTGGTTGAAACGGAACGACTCATCCGCGTACGCCTTGGGCAGAGCCGAGGCTACGGAACTAACCAGTTGCCAGTCGAGGTAGGTCTTGATATTAGCCAAGGGTTCCTGCTTCATCAAAGTATTCACCTCCTTGAAGAAAGCCGGCTGGCCTACAATCACCTCTTTAGCCGCGTCCAGCTTATTCTGCGCCAGTAGCGTAGGCAGCCCCAGGTTGGGGAACTGCTTATTGGCCTCGGCCAGCGTCATTTTGTTATAGTTGGCGTAGGGGTCGCGCAGCTCCACGCGGCTTTTGCTGGCCTGGGCCAACCGGGTTTCAATGCTCAGCACGGCGGCAGCCTTCTTCGCTGCCGTGGCCTCCGAGTCGCCCATGAGCTTGAA
>NZ_JZIR02000002.1:0-155448 GCF_000961955.2 Hymenobacter sp. AT01-02 | reverse complement strand
CCTTTAGTGATACATTAGAGGGCTTTTTATTTTCTAGGTGGTAAATCGAGGAGATTTTTGCATTTGCTTTTAGTCCTACTTCCCTCCCTGTTACTAAGACTAATTAGCAAGTTGGTATGCGGTAAGATGTTTGCTCCGCTCCTAAGTGTGCCGGGTGCTACGCCTGCACTCACATAAAGCACGCTGATTTTGCTGCGATACAACTAGTATACAACCCTGCGCACAAGATTATGATTATAGCGCGGTGGCTTTACTTCCTTAAGCACCTACATAGTCTTCTACTTCCTTTCGCTTAAATGTGCAGCTCTGACTAGTTAGAGGTAAGCTGCAACACCTTCTCCCGAAGGCAATACCCTATTTTGATAAAGATATTGTAGGCTTCTCCAGCACGCAAACAGCCTCTGGCGACCACCAACTAGTGGGGGTGCTTGAATTTGTGCAGAACAAGTATGGTAAAGATTTTGATAGGGATGCTGAAATATGCGGCAAGCTGAACAATAGAATTATTTCTACACATTTTTTTTAATACTAATGGTAACATCTATACGTTTAGTGTGTTACCTGCTGATTCGTGCTGTTTAGTTTTGATAAATCAAGGATGCTACTTATTCCTTTACTACGGAGTGCTTATAGAAAGCTGTTCTATGTGTATGCTGTACATGCCCTGTTTCTCCTCATGCTGCTAGGCAGTATTTGGTTGCTGAATGGAGAGTTGTCTATTACTAAACAGCCCTCACCACTGCAAGTGGCTTATCAGCCCGCTGCTAGTGCTGTACATGAGGCATATAGCCCGCAGTTAAGGTACATCACATCAGTAGACCAGTTGCTAGTTTGCGCGGATAGTATGCAACGCCGACACCCTGCTGTACCTTACCCTAGCTTACTTAGTTGGCTATTACGCCAGCGGTTTTATCATGGGTTTTCTTACTTCGGGGATGCTCACAACCGGCTCGCAGGTTTGATTGCCAACTACTTACATACAGATTGGCATGCTATTGTCATCCCAAACGATATTCTTCAATACCCTAATGCCGGTTGTAGTCAACAGTCTATCGTGTTTATGGCGGCCCTTCGGCAGCGAGCATATAGAGTGCGTAAAGTAGGATTTTATGAGCCGAAACAAGGTGGACACTACGCCTTAGAAGTGTATTATAATGACGCATGGCATTACTTTGATACGGACTTCGAGCCAGATTTCTTGCTTTTAAACCAAGTTGGGAGACCTTCCATCAGTGCATTAGTAGCTGATACATCTCTACTGCAGCACGCGTATGCGCACCGAATGGAAGCTAGTAGAATCCGTTCCCTATTTAAGACCTACCAGATAGGAGAGGTAAATGCGACCCCTGCTCCGCGAGCCTATTTATTCCAAGCAGTTACAAAAGCCATTACCTACAGTGGGTGGCTAGTAGTAGCAGTAGCTTGGTGGATCTATGGCTTGACACGGCATTCGAAAAAGCGCATGTTCACTTACCTACACAGACAGGTGCCAGTTGCTCGTGCTATACGGCCCTTGCACAAGGTTGCATAGCCTATTAGGCAACTAGTGTATTACTGCAAAATGCTGAAAAGCCTTTACCAGCTGGTAAGGGCTTTTTCACTTTCTAGCACTGCGAGAAACCTATTGTTGCAAATTCGTTAGATAATTTTTCTAATAATTCATTTTACTATACTGATAATTTTGAGTAATATTAACGAGTGCGCTAGAAAGGGTGTGAAGAGAGATGCCGTTACGTGCGTAAGGCTATGGGCCTGATAATCAATATTCACTTGCGTTCCTGATTATGGAAACACGCCTCCCAGTATTTGCAGCGGGTATTCTAACAGGCTTTGCGGCTAGCTGGCTGCTTATGCGTCAACGCTTTTCTGCACATGGCCATAACCCAAAGCTACCCAAGGATCAACAAGGCAGAATCTACAGAACCCCGCAAGAGAAAAAAGAGCCCATCGAGTGGGTTCGATCTTTCAGGGAGTTCCGTGATAAGCAGGTGGAGGCTGACGATAAAACTGCAAAATGGTACCCACGTGGTTTTTTCATCGATAAAGCCATTACTGATGCCATTTGCCAGAATGGAGAGGTAGTAGGCTTCCGAGTCTATTTCGGGCTCGACAAGAAAGCGGGTATCCCCAAAGAAGAAGAAGTAAACCTGGTAGTTGTTGGGGTAGACAGCAGGAACTTCGATCAGGTATACCGCGCCAAACGCTTCCAGTTGGCAGACTATGCAATTGGTAGTACGGACAGCAGGTGCCCGAACAATTGTGACTCCAATCCGCGCAGCCCCTATTCTTCTTAAGGCGTCTCACCAATCATTTGCCATTACGGCCCTTGCTCATGGACTCCTGCGCCGGACTGCACATGCTCAACCGCGCTTTGGAAGCAGCGCCTATCCTTCCTTTTGCTTGCGCCTGGGTGCGGAGAGAACATATTCCGTCTGTCTTCCGGCCAGTGTATTACTACGTGGGCGCCAAAGTGTTCTTGTATGCGTTGGCTATTGTGAGCCGGACGGTGTTTCGCAACGACATCTATCTTTTCCATTTGGCCACGGTGCTATTGGTGGTGCTGCTGGCCTATACATACGGCCAGTTGTTGCCGAAGCGTTGGCAAAGGCCTGTTCAGGTGGCAGTAGCACTCTTTCTGGGGGTCGCTGTGCTGGATGCTAGTGCCCTGAACGGCTTGTTTACGGACGTGAACACCTACTCCCAGACGTTTGGGTGCGCGCTATTGATTTTGCTGGCTATCCTGCACATTGTCACGCTAACCCAAAATGCTACCGACCGGGCCCTGGAAAGCCAGCCTTCGTTTTTTCTCAGCGTGGGTGTTATTGTGTATTGCTCGTGCTCGGTGGTGAGCTACGTGGCGGTCAATATCATCTACCATGCAGGCTACGATATGGCAACTGGCAAGCGCTTGGACACGCTTTTCAGCAGCCCCGACACCTTTTTGATGGCCGTGCAAATGGCTTTATTTGCGTGGATGTTCTGTTTTTTTCAACTCAACGCCTCTCCTCTGCGTGCCTTGCCCACCTGGCTACACTACAGCAGCTGGGCACCTCGCTCCTACCGTCTGCTTGGGCGGCGGTTGTCGCAGCTGAAAGTAAAACACGGCCGCCTGATACCACGCGTAAGCAACGGGCATTGCTCTATGGCACTGGAAGCGCCCGTCCATTCATAGCCAATGCTGCTCGCTCCTTCGCCCAAGAAACCCAGCAGCCCCCATGCCCGCCGATTTACTACCGCTGCTCTTTGTGGGTCCTATCCTGTTGGTGCTGGCTCTGGGCATTGTAGCAATTCTGGTGCGGGAACACCACCGACGCATGCAGCAGGAGCGCGAGAAGCAGCTACTCCTAGCCCAGCAGAATGAACTCTTGGAGCAGCAGGTGGCGCAGCGCACGGCAGAAGTAGTAGCGCAGCGCAACAGCCTGGAACAGGCTTTACAGGAGTTGCGCACTACCCAAACGCAGCTGGTGCAACGGGAGAAAATGGCTAGCCTAGGCGAACTCACGGCAGGCATTGCGCACGAGATTCAGAACCCTCTGAACTTTGTGAACAACTTTGCAGAGGTATCCACTGAGCTACTGCACGAGTTGGAAACCGAACAGCAGCTCCCAGCAAACCGCTCGGCGGTAGAGCTGGAACTCGTGGACGACTTGAAACAGAACCTACTGCGCATTACGCAGCACGGGCAGCGCGCCGCCGCCATTGTGCGGGGTATGTTAGAGCACAGCCGCACCAGCACCGGCGAGCGGGTGCCCGCCAATTTAAACGCCTTGGCTGAAGAGTATTTGCAACTGGCCTACCAGAGTGCGCGCGCTAAAAACAAAGCTTTCACGGCCACCCTCATCACGCAGTTTGACGTAGGATTGGGCCTCATAGAACTCGTGCCGCAGGAAGTAGGCCGGGTGCTGCTCAACTTATTTACTAATGCGTTCTACGCCGTGCAGCAACGCCAACTGGCAGAGCCGAACCTAGGGTACGAGCCCCAAGTAGCCGTTTGTACTATGGTGGAAGGAGCCTGGGCCGTGTTAAAAGTGCGCGATAATGGCACGGGGATACCAGCGGGCATCGAGCAGAAAATATTCCAGCCATTCTTCACTACCAAGCCCGCCGGCGAAGGCACTGGCCTGGGCCTATCGTTGAGCTACGATATCATCACGAAAGGACACAGAGGTCTGCTGGCTATCAATACGCAAGAAGCGGGCTACACGGAGTTTATCCTGCGTTTGCCGCGCTAGTTCGCTCCAACATGGGAGAAGATGCTCTGCAAAAAGAACAAGAAGTTTGTGGGATGCGCCACAATTTATTCTATTTATTATTATATAAAATCTAGTTAATTCCTTATTTTTACTGGGAGCGAACAGAAAGTACAGGAACAGTGCCCCGCACTTTCTGCGTAATGCTGCATTTCTTGTTGCGGTTTTGCTTACAGCGCCCTCGATACGGCGTGAGGACTTGGTTGCTGGCAGATAGTACCCCTGCCGGCCGTGCGTGTGGATGATGAACGTAGGATTGCTGGCCTAGGCAGTCACCCGTATTCTTACCGGTAGTTGGCTTATGATAGAGCAACTCATTCCTGAGCGTTTCCGCACCCGACGGGTAGCGCGGCAGGCGGCTAACCCGGCCGTAGGCGTGCCCTTACCTCACCCCGGCGACTACGGGCTGTTCTACCGGCTATCCTTCCAGTGGTTCAGGCACGTGCTTGTGCATGGAGCCATGCTGCTAGTAGGCGTCTTTTGCGCCGCGCTGGGGCTCAAGGCCTTTTTACTACCCAATGGCTTTATTGATGGTGGCGTAACGGGCATTTCCCTACTTGTAAGTCAGGTAACGGGTGTTTCGCTTTCAGTGCTGATTGTACTTATTAATATCCCCTTCATCATTCTAGGGTACTTCCAGATTGGTAGGGCATTCGCGCTCAAGACCCTGCTCACTATTCTTACCTTGGCGGGGGTGCTACTCGTGGTTTCGTTTCCTTCCCTTACCCAGGACAAGCTACTCATTGCAGTATTTGGCGGTTTTTTCCTGGGGGCTGGGGTAGGCTTAGCTATGCGCGGTGGCGGCGTGCTCGACGGCACCGAAATCTTGGCGGTCTATATCAGCAAGAAGCTACCCGGCTCTATTGGCGACATCATTCTGATTATCAACATCGTCATCTTTGGGGTAGCGGCCTGGCTTTTGTCGGTGGAGACGGCCCTGTACTCCATTCTGGCGTATTTATCGGCGGCCAAAACCGTCGACTTTGTTATTGCGGGCATTGAGGAATACACGGGGCTCACTATTATTTCAACGCACAGCGAAGCCATTCGCCAGCTCATCACCGATAAGATGCGCCGCGGCGCTACGGTGTACGAGTGCACCCGAGGGTTTGGCTCGCATGGGCACCAGCACCTACGGATAGAGGCCATTTTCACGGTAGTAACGCGGCTAGAGGTTATTCACCTCACCGACGAGATTCGCAAAATTGACCCCCACGCCTTCATTGTGATGCAGTGCGTGAGCGACACGCGCGGCGGCTTGGTGAAAAAGCGCCCCCTGCACTAGACCCTCCCAGGGCAACGGCCCTGTCCACTACGGTGGGTGCATTCCTGGCTTTATTCAACGGTACCTATCATGGAAACTTGGCAGCACTTTCTGGGCGTCCGCTCGCGTGAGGTGAAAACGGTGTGGTTGTTTTTCCTGCACAACTTTCTGCTCGGCATCGGTACCATCCTTGTGTACGTGGTAGCCAACGTTATTCTGCTGGAACATAACCCGGCGCGTAGTCTTCCTCTAGGCTATGGAATGGGGGCCTTAGCCATGCTAGGGGTAGGCCAGCTTTACACCTATGCCGAGCACCGGTGGCCCCTGCGCACCTTGGCTACCCGCACGTTGGGCGTAGTTGTGTGCTTTACGGGGCTGTTGGGCACTTTGCTACTACTCGGCCATTCCGTAACGGCGGCGGTAGTGCTCATGGCGGGCTACCGAGTCATTTATCTGCTCACAAACCTGGAGTTCTGGGGCTTATCGGCGGTAGTGTTCAACGTACGCCAGGGCCGACGGCTGTTCAGCGTTATCAGTTCGGGTGATATGCCCGCTAAGGCCTTGGGAGCGGTGCTGGCTATCTTTGTGCACGCTCAACTAGACCTGCTATTTCTACTGCTCGTTGCTTTTGGGGCGTACGTGGCGGCGCTGGGTACCCAGCGCCTCGTGTTTCAATCGCACGTGGTGGAAGTGCGGCCGGCGCCCGTACGCCCTGCGGCCCCGGAGTCAGCCCCTGTATTTCGTGGGGTACTCGGCAGCATGCCCTTGGTGGCGTGCATGGGGTTGAGCGGGCTAGCAATTACGGCGGTGGCAACGGGCGTAGAATTCTCCTTTCTGGTGCACGTAAAGCAGAAGTTGCAGGATCAGAACACCGTTCTGCAATACGTGGGGGGAGTGCTGGCTCTTACTTACTTGGCCGCTCTGCTAGGCAAGCTCCTACTCACGCGCCAGGGGCTCGACCGGCTGGGCCTACCGCGCACCCTCCTGCTACTACCCCTCACGGCCCTGGCCGGCGTGGCCTTGTTTGGGGCGCTACCCCTGCTAGATGTGGGGCCGGCGGGGCGCCTAGTCTATTTTTGTGCTTTATACCTGGGGCTGGAAGTGCTGCGCCGAGCGGTGTTTGAGCCGGTATTTTTGGTGCTGTTTCAGCCCCTGGCCCCGGTCGCGCGCCTGCGAGGTCATACCCTAGTGAAAGGAGTGTACGAACCCTTGGGCATGGGCCTCACGGGCTTGCTGCTAGCGGTCCTTTACCACTTCCCTACCCTGCACCAGGGAGTACTTTTCGGTTGGATGGGCATGCTACTCCTGGGGGTTGTGCTGTTGCTGGGCCGCGTGCACCGCTACTACCTTGCCGAGCTGAAAACCGTGCTCAGCCACCGGTTTGCGGGCCCCGCCCCCATTCTTACTACCGCCGAGGCCCTGGAGGTTCGGGAAGAAGTAGATGAATCAGCGGCTGGAATGGACCTGCCCGACGCCGAGGCCGTTCTTGTGGACCAGCCACTCGACTCTAACACGGCCCTGCAACACCCCGATCTGGCAGTGCGCCAAGCCGCCATTCGGGCCTGCTTAACAGCCAATGTCGCTCACGCGGCGGCCCACGCCAGCTTGCAGGAGCTGGCAGCCTCCGCCGAGCTAGAGCAGCGCCTAGCAGCGTTGGGGCTACTAGCCTACCTAGCCCCTGCCGGACAAGTGACCCTGCTGCGCGCTTGCGTGCACAGCTTGGAGCCTCGCTTGCTAAAAGCCGCCAGCCGCGCCGCTGCCGAGACGCCCACCCGCGAAGTCGTCAACCTATTTATTGCTCTGCTGGATGAGAAGGCCGTGCGCAAGCTGGCCGCCGATACGCTAGTAGACATGGGAGGCGCCGTGCTGCCCGTTTTGGAAACCGCCTTGCAGCACTACACCGACTACCCCTTGCTGCGGCGACTAGCCGTGGTATGCGCCCGCTTGGGCATTCCGGCCAGCCGCCGCGTATTGGTGGGCTTGGCTCAGCACGCCAACCTTACCCGGCGGGCAGCTGCTCTGCATGCCCTCAGTCGCTTTGAGGCTGTAGCTACCGAAGCGCCCCTCTTTCAGCACCTCATGCAAAAGGAAATGCGCCTGGCCCAGCAGCTACTCCATGGCATGCTTGGGGCCAACGTAGAGTTGCGCTCTTGCCTGAAATACGAGCTAACCAAGGTGCAGCAGCGCCTGTTTGGGTTGCTACTACAGCTCTACGACCGGCAGCCCATCCTCGATGCCCAGCGCAGCATTGCCCGCGCTGGCCAAGAACGCCAGGCCAACGCCCTCGAAATTCTCGACAACCTCATTCCCCGCCCCTTGTACCAGGGATTACAGGCGCTGGTAGATGTAGGCCGGCTTTCCAAGAAGGTGCAAACCTTTGACCAGCTGCTAGGCCCCTTGCCACCCGAATCCATTGTGGCTACCATTCTGGCGCGCGGCGACGAGGTCTTTGCCCCCTGGACCATCAGCGTAGCCCTGCGCCAGTGGCAGCCCTCGCCCGCCACCGTAGCCCTTTTGCACGCGTATTTGCAGGCCCCCAACCAGCTAGTGCGGGAAAGCGCCGAGGATGTGTTGGCCCTACTACCGGCACGCTACCCAGCCGTGTATGCGCACTGGCTTAGCTTGCACCCGCTGCCGGCGGCCGGCGGCGGCCCCGAGCCGCCCGCTCCTCGCGTGCCAGCCGTAGAGCGTATCCTGCTGCTCAAGCATACCTCCCTCTTTGCCCAAACGCCCGAGAACGTACTAAGTAGCATTACCCCCATCATGCAGGAAGTGGCTTTCATGCAAGGGCAGCAGGTGTTTGCCAAGGGAGACCTGGTACGTCCCTTTTTATTATATATGAAGGGGAAGTGCGCATCTTCAACGGGGAGCACCAGCTGGCTGTATTTCGCGAGGGCGACTTCTTTGGTGAGCTGGCCTTGCTAGATGCCGAGCCTCGCTCGGCAACGGCTATAGCCCAAGGCCCCGTGGTGGCATTTCGGCTAGATCAGGAGGATTTCTATGATGTAATGGAAGAGTGTGATGAGGTGCTGCACAACATTCTGCGCGTGCTTTGTCAGCGCCTGCGCCAGCAAAACGAAAAAATGAAGTCCCTTACTCACCCGCACCCGGCCTAGGCCAGCATTTTCTACACGAGTACTAAGACAAGTCTATTCTTCCATACTAGCTTCCGCACGAACTGAGGAACCTACGGCTTTTAAGCGTTTTTAGAGCACCATAATTATAACTATACTAGTATAAAATATGAATTATTATTAATATATTAGCCTTTCCCCATACCTCCAGCCATGGTTTGGGGATGCTCCCTGCGTCGGTACTCACCGCCGGATAAGGCGTGTGGGTACTACGTATATCTGCCCTGCTTATGCCCCGCCTGACTCCGCTCCACCCATCGCGCCTTGGCCTCTGCTGGCCCGGCTGCGCCGTGGAGCCGCCACCTGGTGGTGGTGGGCTATTAACCTGGGGGCGCAACCGGGGCTTACCGTGTGGCAGCTTAAGCGCATTCACCTGCTGAATGGCATCTGCTGGATTACGCTTGGCATTTACGGCGGCTACGTGCTAGTGTACATACAATCACCCGACTGGCTTACATTTCGCATTTGCCTGGCGGGGTTTGTGCTGCACCTGCCGCCCTTGCTGCTGGCCTACTACCACCGCTACGATGCGGCCGCCTACTACAACGTCTTGAGCGTAACGGTAATTTGCGCGCTAACGGCGGTGGTTAGGCGCTACAACGGTGTAGAGTACTTCCTGATTACCAACAGCATTGTGGGCATGCTGTTCTTCCGTACGTTCTGGAAGCTGGCCTTTCTGTTTTTGGTGAACGTAGCCGCCTACTTTGCCGTGCGCTATGCCATGACGGTGGTGACGTTTTCGCTCTACGCGCCGGGTAGCATCTACTTCTACAACATCAACGTGGCGCTGTGCTTCCTGACGCTGTTTCTGGTGGTCTACTATTTCCGCAGCGAAAACTTGCAGCAGGAAACCTTGCTCACGCGTCAAAACGACTCTCTGGCTCAATCCCTGCACCACTTGCGCACTACCCAGGCCCAGCTGGTACAACAAGAGAAAATGGCGAGCCTGGGGGCGCTTACCGCCGGCATTGCCCATGAAATTCAGAACCCGCTCAATTTCGTGGCCAACTTTTCGGAAGTAGGTCAGGAGATGGTGCAGGAGCTACGCGAGGCTCTGACCACGGAAACCCTCTCTCCTGGCGGGCAGGTAGTAGTACAACAGCTTCTCGACGACCTTGCCCAGAGCCAGGCCAAAGTACGCCAGCACGCCGACCGCGCCGGGGGCATTGTGCGGTCCATGCTGCACCACTCCCGCACCAGCACTGGTGGCCGCCAGCCCACTGACCTCAATGCCCTGGCCGACGAATACCTGCGCCTGGCTTACCACGGGCTGCGCGCTACGCACAAAAACTTCAACGCCATCTTGGCTACCGACTTCGACCCGAATGTGAGCTTGGTGGAGGTAGTACCCGAGGATATGGGCCGGGTGCTGCTCAACCTGTTCACCAACTCCCTCTACGCGGTGCGGCAGAAGGCTGAACTGGCACCGGCGGGCACCTACCACCCGGCCATTGCCGTGAGCACGCGCCGCACCGACGGGGAAGTGCAGCTCCGCGTGCACGACAACGGCACGGGCATTCCGGCTGCCATGCGGGAGCGAATCTTCCACCCATTCTTCACAACCAAACCACCGGGTGAGGGTACGGGCCTGGGCCTTTCCCTAAGCTACGATATTGTAACCAAGGGCCACGGAGGCACCCTCACCGTGGAAAGTACTGAGGGCGAATACAGTGAGTTTGTGGTGCGGCTACCGGGGTAGCGTGTAGCCGCTTGGCAGAGTGCGTCAGCGCCCATCGGGGGTAAGAAACCGCGCAGGATGTGCTGCCGTACTTTTGCTGTCTTGGGGTTGGTAAATCCTAATGACGAGCTTGTGCGTACATAGCTCGCCGACCCACAAACGGGTTGGCTCCACCCCATCTCTCTCCACATCATGAAAAAGTACTTGCTCTCCACTCTTGCCCTCTCGTTCTTATTATCGGCCGGCTCTGCTTCCTCTGCTCTGGCGCAGGGCACAATGAAGTCGAAATCAGACGACGAAAAAACCAAAACCACCGAAAACGGCGTGACCACCAAAACCAAGGTGGCCAAAGACGGCAAGGTGAAAGTGAAAGGCGAATCAAAGGATGGCGCCAAGCTGAAAGCTACCACCAAGCCCCGCAAAGGTTCCGACATGAAAGACATGTCGATGTCGGGCGTGATGGTAGGTGGCGCAATGATGACGCCCGATAAAGATATCGTCGACAACGCCGTAAACTCTTCGGACCACACCACGCTGGTAGCCGCTGTGAAAGCCGCTGGCCTGGTAGAAACCATGAAAAGTGCGGGTCCCTTCACGGTATTTGCGCCTACCAACGCGGCCTTCAACAAGCTGCCCGCCGGCACTGTAGACATGCTGGTAATGCCCGAGAACAAGCAGAAGCTGACCACCGTGCTTACCTACACGTAGTACCCGGCCGCCTCATGGCTGCTGACCTCAAAGACGGCCAGACCCTGACCACCGTGGAAGGCGAAACCCTGATGGTACACCGCAAGGGCAACTCAGTGATGCTACACGACGCGAAAGGCGGCATGGCAAACGTATCCATTGTCGACGTAGTATCAAGCAACGGCGTAACCCACGTTATCGACACGGTGCTGATGCCAGCCAAATAAGCTTCCTGCTGCCACGCGGCAGCTTTTGTTAAGACTTGATTATCAAAAAGGTCAGTTCCTGCGGGGGCTGACCTTTTTGGTGTTTGGTGCCGTAAGCATAGGCTGGAGTGCAGCTCAGGGCTGGTACGGCGGAATGTGCGTTGCCTAGTAAGCCCGAAACATTTCCCAACTTTACATTTCAACTTTTTCTGCCTTCCAACCTATTTGCATGAAAAACTTCTTCTCTTGGATGTTAGCTGCGGCGCTGGGGCTACATAACGTAGCTACTACCGCACAAACAATGCCCGCTGCCCCACCAACTAGCTTGCAGGGCCAGCAGCTGAAAGATTGGCTGCGCGAGAACTGGTATGATAACAAGCGCATGGAACTGAGCTATAGCGAGGCCCGCGGCCGGATGTACAACTTTGTTGACAACCAGAACGGCCGCGTGGTGTGCGTATATTCTGGCTACACCGAGAATACACCCCTGGACTCCACCAACACTAGCCCCAGCGTGGTGAACGACATCAACTGTGAGCATACCATTCCCCAGTCGTGGTTTAATGAGGTAGTGCGCATGCGTTCCGACATTCACCACCTGTTTCCGACCTACGAAACGTGGAACTCAAACCGGGGCTCCGACCCCTTCGCCGATATTCCAGATGCCCAAACGCAGCTCTGGATGCGCAATACCCAGAGCCAAACCACCATTCCTACCGCCAACATCAACGAATACAGCGAGGACACCAACACCCAGTTTGAGCCCCGCGAAGACCACAAGGGCAACCTGGCCCGGGCGGCGTTTTACTTTTACACCATGCACCAGAATCAGACGTTTGATCCTGGGAAGGGCTCCATCACGGCGCTGGCTGATTTGAACACGCTGTACCAGTGGCACCTGGCCGACCCGGTGGATGCGCGGGAACGGGAACGAAACCGCCGCGCTGCCAAAAGCCAGGGCAACTTCAACCCCTACATTGCCTACCCCGAACTTGTAGGCCGTGCCTGGGGCTTTCAAACGCTACCCGCCTTCTCCTTTGCAACCGCTACGGCTAGTGTAGCGGAAGGAAATACAGGCACCACAACGTACATGGCCACTATCTCACTGTCGGAAGCTGCTACCGCGCCCCTGACTGTAGAAGTAGCTTTAGATGCCGCTAGCTCTACGGCTACCGCCGCTACGGACTTCACCTTCACTTCACCCCAAACGCTCACGTTTGCGGCGGGCCAAACCTCCCAGACCATCACGCTAACCGTAACGGTCGACGCTACCCCGGAGGCCGACGAAACGGTGGTTTTGCGCCTGCAGAACGTAAGCGCGGGCGGGGCCCTTGGCGCCACACCCGCGCACACGCTGACTATTACCAACGATGATGGCCCAGCTCCTACCATTCAGTTTGCGGCCGCTACGGGCACTATTGCCGAGGGAAACACGGGCACCAGCACCTATACTGTCAACGTAACGCTTAGCGGCCTAGCCCCTAGCACGGCGGTTACCATTCCAGTAACGGTAAGCACGACGGGCGCCACCGCTACTACTGCTACCGATTACACCCTTACGACTACCTCGCTCACGTTTGCAGCGGGCCAAGCCTCCCAGACCTTCCCTGTGACCCTAACGGTAGTAGGCGACACGCAGATTGAACCCAACGAAACCGTGCGCCTAGTGCTGGGCACTCCCACTACTGGTGGCGCGGTGCTAGGTACGCTGGCCTCCCACGTGCTAACAATTACCAACGACGACCTGGCACCCGCCGGCCCGCCCTGCACTACGGTATTCTTCTCGGAGTACATCGAAGGCTCCACGGGCAACACCAAGGTGCTGGAACTGTACAACCCGTCGCCGGCGCCCATCAGCCTCGATGGATTGGAAATTCGCCTCTACCCCAACGGCGCAACTACGCCTACTTCCACCCAAGCCCTCACCGGCACCATTGCCCCCGGCGACGTGTACGTGGTAGCCAACACGGGCGTGACCTCTACGGTCGTTCAGGCTCAAACCGACCTGCAATCGTCGGTGAATTTCTTTAACGGCGACGACGCCATTATCCTGTTTGACGGTACCGACACGCTGGATGTGATTGGCGTGGTAGGGCAGCAGCCCAACAGCGGCTGGACCGTAACGGGAGGTACCACCGTCAACAACACACTGGTGCGCAAAGCTACCGTAAGCGGCGGCCAGAAGCGCTGGAGCCTAGCTGCCGCCGATTGGCAAGCCCTGGGCGCCGATGTGTACACCAATGTGGGCCGGCACTCAAGTGGCTGCGTAGCTACTAGCACTACCCAGACGGCACCCCTGAACATGGGTATCGAAGTGTACCCTAACCCAGCCAGCGGCAACGTGCAAATACGACTGCCCGAACTGCGCGGCCGCCACACCGCCATCATCAGCCTCTACAATGCGCTCGGCCAAGAAGTCTTTACCACTACCCGCACGCTGGGCGCCAACGACCCGGCGACGGTAGCCGTGCAGAACGTAGCCACTGGGCTGTACTCGGTGCGCGTAACCGTAGATGGTACTCGCTACACTAGCCGGGTAGCAGTGCAGCACTAAGCACTTGCAATTTCTTGCTAGTACACACAAAGCGCCCCGGTTCTGTGCAGAGCCGGGGCGCTTTGTGCGCGGGGAGGTGGTACCCCGCGAGGCAGCTTGTTGGGCTTAGGCGCCGGGAGCGAGGAGGTCTTGATACTCGGGGTGCCGCTGCACATAGCCCTCCATAAACTCGCAGCTGGTGCGCACCTGCAAGCCTTTTTCGCGGGCATACGTCAGGCCTGCTTCGGCTAGCTTCTCGGCTATACCTTGCCCACGCAGCTCTTCATCCACAAAAGTGTGGGTAAAATCAATAAGCTCATCGGTAGGTTGGCTATAAGCCAACTCGCCACCAAAGCCTTTTTCCTGAATGGTAAATTCCTGATCCTGGGGGTGATGTTGAACGGTAGCCGCCATAGCGCAAAATGGTTTGAAGGAGAAATAAGCCGTATCACGACCGTAGTTTAGAAAGCTGGGGTAGCTTTTTCGAGGGCGTTTACGTATGAAAGCGGGAGGCCGGCCAGAAGCTGGCTTTTTTCTCCCTATCCCACCATCCACCTTCATCTTTCCTAGCCATGACTGAACATAATCCTGCTTCGGACCCCCGCAATACATCTGACGACCAAAACGCGCCCAACACGCAAAACCGTGATGCGTACGCCCCGCAGGCTAACCCCGGCACTGGCACGCCTCGGTACGGCGACTTCGGCCACGCGGCCGGTACGCAGCAAGTAACTAACCAAACCGGCTCCACCGACCAGTCAGGCGCTAGCGTAACCAACGGCGGCAGCGTTGCTCCCTCTGTGAGCTTCCCTGAGCAGCGCGGTAGCATGCCCCAAAACCTGGACCCTGCTGCTGTGCGCGAAGCATCCAGCGCCGAATACGATGACCAGCGCGAAGGCTGGGCCAAAGACGACCCCCGCTACGGCAGCGGCCACCGCGACCCCAACCCCGGCGACACGGAGAAAGCCAGGAAGACGAGCGCAACTCGAACGTGGGCAACAACGACAACCCCGATGAGTTCAGCGCCCTACGCCCCGATGATGGCCGTGGCATTCCCGGCTCGGGCAAATAATTTTCGCCCCACACCTCCCCCTGACGACCACTACTTATGGCTAACGAACAGCAAGATCCCGCCGCTGCCCTCGACCCCAAATCGGGTGCTAACTTAACTGAGGAGCAACGCAAGCACCGCGAGGAGCTCTATGGCTACCAGCGCGACGAAGAAGGTACCCTAGATACTTCTGCCCGCTTGGAAGACGAAACCGTAGGCATTCCTACCGACAGCTCTACCACGGGCCCGGACCCAGACTCTAGCAGCCAAACGGACGAGCTTCTGAGCCCTGGCTTCAACAACCCCATTGATGACAATAACCGCTAAGCGGTTTTAGCTCTGCAAAAAGGCGCCCTGCAAACCAGGGCGCCTTTTTTATGCGCTAGCTCTCCGCTAGGCGAAAGTGTGCATGTGCTGAAGGCTACGAATGCTAGTGTACTCACACCTGCTATGAGCTTGCGTACCCGATTGCTACCACTGAGCAAGGGCTGTGTGTTGCTTGAGAATGCAGCTTTTGGACGCAGATGCGTAGCGCAACGCGGAAATTCGCGTATACTGGCAGCAGACTTCGCTTACACCACCCCTTGTGCTTATGTCTACTTCCTTACTTGTCCTGACTGACTTCACCCCCGCAGCTGATCAGGCCCTCCACTACGCAGCCGCCTTGGCAGCCCCCTTAGGTGCATCTTTAATTCTGCTGCACATCCGCCGGGAGTCACTCCTAGACCGCGACGCTTTCACTGGTCATATCCAACACCTGAGTGAAGGAGAGGTAGCCGCCGCGCTGGAAGAGCGCACCCGCGGCCTAGCCGTACCCGTGCAGGTAGAATCGACGGTAGATGGCGTATCAGCGGCTGTGGCCGATGCGGCCCAGCGCCACCAGCCGGCCTTGCTTGTGCTGGGCAAGCCCGACACCGAAACAACCCCCGATGAGTTGGTTAGCAGCACGTCGCTTACCATTCTGCGGGCTACCCGAACGCCCCTACTTATCATTCCCATCAACTCTACGGCGACGGTGCCGCCCCGCCGCATCACCATTGCGGCCGACAACAATGGCTTTTCGCTGAAGCCGCAAACAGAACCCATCCGCGACTTGCTTCACACTCTGAAGCCCACCGTGACGCTTGTGCACGTGGTAGAGCCCGAGGAAAACGATGAATGCCCCCAGGCCCACCAAGCCGTGCTGGATAGCGGCCTGCTTGGGGAATTACCTTCAGTGCATACTCACGGCGTCCGGTGCCGCCAAATTCCTCAGGGTATTCTCCAGGGCGTCAGCGAAACCCAGGCCGATATGCTTCTGCTAATTGCGCGCCGACGCAGCTTTCTGGGGCAGCTATTCAACCGTAGCGTGACGTCGCAGGTAGTATTGCACGGGCATGTTCCCGTAGTACTGCTCCCAGCATTGGATTAGTCTTCTGACGTAGCACAACTAGGCGTGAGGGTAGCAGGGCATCCTACTACCCTTACGCCTAGTTTTCTACCAGGCCCAGCGTACTTGGGCTCCGCTATACCAGTTGCGCCCAGGTGCCGGCTGAAAATACCGCCCACCAAAGGCGTTTAAGTCGTTGCCGAGGCTGTATTGCCTGTCAAGAACATTTTCTACCCCACTGAAAAGATCAACCACCAGGCCACTACCGAACGTGCGGCGCCAGCCCGCCCGGCTCCCAAAGGTCCAGTAGCCGGCGGCGTATTCGGTATTGGCATCGTTGAGTGGTAGGCGTGCCTGATGGTTCACCGTGGGATTTAAGTAGAAGCCAAGGTGCTCACTAAAATCCAGTCCCGCTGTGAGAGTATGCGGAGCCGTACCCGTCAGCCGGTTGCCGCTGTAGTCCTGGCCCCCACTCTGGTAGTCAGCAAACCGATAATGATTGTAGCTGTAGCTAGCCCACGCCCGCAGGCCAGCGCCCACTACTGGGATGTTGGTAGTGCTTACCGGGGTTACTGCCTCGGGACGCCAGAGCCACCCGCTCAGGGCTGCCTCTAAGCCGCGCTGCCGCGTGCCGCCAGCATTACGGAATAGGCTAGTTCCTTGGTCGGTAGTATAGGTAGTAATGGTTTGCCGAAGACGGAAGTTATACGCGGCAATATCAAAGCGAAGACGCTCTTGCCACAAGGTTCCGCGTGCGCCCACCTCGTAGTTAGTGCCCCGCTCAGCTTGCAGGTCGCGGTTTAGGCTTCCATCCGAAGGCCGAATTTCTTCGGTAGTGGGCGGCGAGAAGCCTGTACTTACGCTTCCGTACACCGACACCTGCGGCGTCAGTTCTTTCAGCAGCGCTACCCGTGGCGACACTTCTGGCCGAAAATCACGCGCCAGTTCGTAGTCCTGAGGGCGCCTGTTGGCGTCGGAGAGGCGAGCAATGCGGTAGCGTAGCCGGTTGTAGCTAGCTCCCGCTGTCAGCAGAAAGCCAGCTGGCAACTCATAATCAGCTTGCGCAAACAGAAAGCCCGTGGTAGCACGAATTTCGTCGTCGTAGCGCAATGCTCCCGGGTTGCCGCCTACATTCTGATAGCTGCGGCCACTGGTAAATCCCGTTTGAGCCTCGGCCCCTGCCTGCAAGCGCAAGGTGCGACTGGCCAAGCTGGTGCGGTAGCGCAGAGCGGTACGTCCGCCGCCTTCCAAACGGGTGTTACGCTCGAAGTCCACCAAATACGGAGTCCGAATCACGCTACCCGTACCATATAAGGTAGTGTGCGTGCTTAGGCGAGGGGTAAAGCGCACCTCGTGCGTACCGCCCAACAGCAGGGTGCGAGAGGCGTAGTACGCCCGCTGTGCTACAGTACCGGGGCTGGTGGCCGTACCTGGGCGCGCCTGCCGCGGGTTGGCTTCGTACTGGGATCGTGTGAGGCCCCCAGGCAGTTGGTAATTTATATCGGAGTACAAGCCGTGCAACGCCAGCGTTTGGTTAGCGGTAGGCTGAAACTCTCCGTCCAGGGCCAGCACGTCCCGGCGCAGGGCACTCTGCTGACGGTAGCCGTCGAGCGTTTGACGGGCGTACTGAGCCCGGAGGTAGCCGGTGGCCGTTGCCACGTCGGCTACTACTGAGGTGCGGCGCAATCCGTAGCTTCCCGCAGTGAAGGCCATGCTGGCACTGGCCTGCCCCGGAACAGGACGGTAGTTCTGTAACAGCACTGCCCCACCAGTACCGGCCCCGTATACACTGGCCGCTGGTCCCTTCAGCACTTCTAGCCGACCTAGCTGCGCAGGATCAAGCAAGTTGAGGGCCGTGCTACCGCTTGCATCCGTGAAAGGAATGCCTTGGTAGTACACTTTTACGTTGCGCACACCAAAAGGCGAGCGTAGCGTGCTACCGCGCACACTAAGGCGGTAGCTAGCCGTGGCGCGCTCCTCTAGCCGCACCCCAGGCAGTGTGTTGACTGCTTGCGTAAGAGCATTCTGTGGAAACCGCGCAAAGATACTCGCGTCGATAACGCCCACGGCCGCCGCCGTCCGACGTAGCGGCAGTTGCTGGCCGTAGCCCGTTACGGTGGCCTCGGGTAGAGCCACGGCGCGGGTGGTATCGGGGCTGGGGTTGGTGAGGTTTTGGCCCAGAGCGGACCAAGGGAACAGCCCTAACAAGGGCAGTAGGTTGGGTACTTGTATGACATCAGAAGTAACGTTGCCCCGGTAGAGACGTGGCTTTGGCCTTTGTCGTTGCCGGCGGCGCATTTTTACTCAAGATTCCTTTTCTCAGCAACTGTAGTGTCCGCGCTGTACTTCAGCTTCAAGGCCCCAGTTTGTAGTCAACTACCAAGTAGGTTACTAAAAAATATATTATTCTTTATACTCCTAATGCTGAACACATTAGCTATTGCACGCATCCTATACACCATAATTATATAAAGTAACCAATATTAATTAAAACATTATAGTTGCTATCTTATACCCGTTATTACTTTAAGAATAGTTTTAGCCAAGCGTACCACAAATAGAATTTGCGCACGGTTGTTGAGGCCGCGGGCATCCGTACTACGCTGTACCTCCTAAACTCAACAGGACAGAACAACCAAGTACCTCATTAACTATTAGTTATATATATAACAATACTTGACTATTAAAAGATTATAGCGTAGTATTCCTGTTCCGCACCTTCCGCAGTCCCACCCGCAGACACTATTAGGCGCCCAGGTACATACTGTGCACTTACGCGACCACCGAATAACTGCGTCTTCCATGGAAACCAGCACCCTCACCCGCACTCCGGCCACGTTTTCATCCTTCCGGTTGCCCTCGTACAAGTCCCACGAACGGGAGCAGGAACGCTTAGCCGAACTCCTGGCGTACGGCATTCTGGACTCCGATACCGAGCCAGCCTTTGATGATATAGTACGCCAAGCAGCCGAGCTGTGCGGGGTTCCATCAGCCTGCCTTAGCTTCATCGACGAAAACCGGCAGTGGGTCAAAGCTAAAACGGGCGTGCTCCTACCGGAGCTGCACCGGGCGGCTTCCTTCTGTGGGCAAACTATTCAGATGGATGGCCTTTTCATGGTGGAAGATGCCACGGTTCACCCTCTGTTTCGGCACAACCCGCTGGTAGAGCAGCGGCCCAAAGTGCGCTTCTACGCGGGCTACCCTATCGTGACGCCCAATGGGCATGCCATTGGCGCCCTGTGCGTATTTGATAGCAGGCCACGCCACCTAACGGGGCCTCAGCAGATCTTCCTGCAGCTTCTGGCCCAGCAGGCCATGCAAGCCCTTGAGGTCCGGCGGGCGCAGCAAGCCTGCACCGCAGCGGAAGAAGCAGCTAAAAACCAGCAGGCCTTCCTTGCCAACATGAGCCATGAGATTCGGACGCCTATGAATGGGATTCTGGGCTTGTCGCGCCTTATGCGTAAGGGCTATTTACCTGACCCTCAGCAAGAGCAGCTGGATATTATTATCTCCACGGCCGAAAATTTGCTGTCAGTCATCAACGACATCCTCGACTTTACGAAGATTGAGTTGGGGAAAATCGACTTTGAAGTATTACCCTTCGACGTGACTACTACCGTACGGGACACGGCTCGGTCGCTGGAAGTACTGGCGCGGGAAAAAGGCCTCTCCCTGCGTACTCGTTTTCCCGATTCGGCTATTCCGCCCGTGCTCGGCGACCCTTTCCGGCTGCGGCAAGTACTTCTGAACCTGGTGACTAATGCTATTAAATTTACCAATACGGGGCAGGTAGAAGTTGCCGTGGAGGCGTACCAAGAGCCAGATGAGCCCCTGGTACAGCTTACCTTCAGCGTGACGGACACGGGCATTGGCATTAGCTTCGAGCAGTCGGAGAAGATTTTCCGGGCCTTCCGCCAGGCTACCAGCAGTACCTCCCGGGTTTATGGAGGTACGGGGCTGGGTTTGTCTATCTGCAAAAGCCTGCTTGAGTTACAGGGCGGCCGCATTTGGTTGGAAAGCCGGCCCGGCGAAGGGAGCTGCTTTCACTTCACGCTGACCTACCCCGTTACTGATGAGGCCTCCTTGCTATCGGCTGTGCCAATGCTGGAGCCAGGCTTGCTGCCGGGCCTGCACGTGCTGCTAGCTGAAGACAACTCCGTAAACAAGCTGCTGGCAACCTCTATGCTTCACTCCTGGGATGTAGTGGTGGACGTAGCCCACGACGGCGAGGAAGCCCTGGAGTTAGCCAGCACCAAGCCCTACGACCTGATTTTGATGGACATCCAGATGCCGCGCCTCACGGGCATTGAGGCGGTGGCCTACCTACGTAATACGCCCAACCCCAACCGCCACGCGCCCATCATAGCCCTCACAGCCAACGCAATGCGGGAAGAAGTGGAGAGCTACCCCCAGCAGGGCTTCACTGCCTATCTTACCAAGCCCTACCACGAGGCCGATTTGTATCGGCTGGTGGCTACGCATTCTGGCCGTACGGCGCCTTCCGCTACTCCCGCTCCTACCCCAACCACGGCCCCGGCTTACAACTTTTCACAGCTCGGTCGCTTAGCGCACGACGCAGAGTTTATTCGGAAGATGCAGCAGTTGTTTGTGGATACTGTACCGGCCCAGTTGCAGCAGCTTCGGGAAGCACTAAGCCAAGCCAATTCCAAGGCGGCGGCCCTGCTGACGCACAGTCTGAAATCAACGTATGGTAGCTTACAGATGGAGGAAGCAACTCAGTGCCTTAAGCAGCTAGAAAAGAGCTTACGCTCACCCACTGATGCTAACCTGCACAGCTCTTTGTTGAATATGTTGAGCGCCATCACCGAGCGTACGGCAGGAGCTTTCACCCGCCAGCTCCAAGGCTAGGTTCATGCCCTCACTAGAGCGTTTTGGCCTCAAATTCATCTATTCCCGAAATAGGAAGAAAATAATTTTATATGGTAATACAGCGCATTTATCTACTGAACCTGCTCTCATAGCGTTCAGACAAGTTATTGCATATCACTATATTACTGGCATTTGATTATTTTGTTAACTAAAGTATATATATAGTTTATAATATTATCTTTCGTCTACCGTGGCTTTCAAAACACTGAATTAAAGGATATTTTTACACCGAATTGTAACATCAGTTCCACACAGTCGTATTACCCGCTGACAACAGAGACAAGCGCCATGGTATCGTAACTCCCGTAACATGAGTTGCCGCACGTTAAACCCAGAAGCCGACCTAGTTCTCGCTCCGCTTACCTATCCCGCAGGCATCCTCCCATCTAACTGCCTGATTACGTAAATTTTACTTGCTACTCATCTATCCCACTAGTATGTAGTAGCACGCCACTTTGGGTCCGCTAGTTGATGCTACGCGGTCCAATTCGTATGGTGGCGGCCGTCCTACCTCTCCCATATCCCACCGCTCTCGGATAGCTGTACTAGCTGTCTGAGGTCTTTGTGTGTGTTTGCGCGGAAAAAAGACTTTTTTCTGAACAAAATAACACAAATAAATATTTGATAACACCTATTTCACCCTAACTGCGTATGTCGGCACTGCTTTTGTTGCCAACTCCCCACCACGTAGCCTAAGCTACTCTGCTGACTCTTACTGAGCCTATGCTCTTGCCGTTGCAACCTGTTCTGTTTTCTCGCTCTGCTTTCAATACCCCACCATTCCTGACCTCCTTCTTTCCAAAATTCCCGGTTTCCGATGGTCAACACCTACTAACATCCGCCTTGTCATGAATGCTTCAGCCCCTACTATTTACACTCCCGGGAACACCCCTCAGCCTTTGCTGCCCAACTGGCGGCCACTGATGCGCCGTCGGGCCAAAAAAGTGAAGCGGACCACTAAACCGAGCATTCAGCGGTTTAAGATGCCCGTAAGCAAGCGCATTTTTGATATCGTGGTTTCTGGCCTCATCTTGCTAGCCTTGCTGCCTTTGTTTTTGGTAGTGGCCTTACTTATTAAGCTAGAGTCCAAGGGCCCCGTGTTGTACTACTCCTACCGCATAGGTACCGGCTACCGTAAGTTCCGATTCTGGAAGTTTCGCTCCATGCGTCAGGATGCCGACCAGATGCTGTCTTCTATCAAAGACCTTAACCAATACCAGGCGGCAGCTACTTCCTCGGAGGCCCTACACGCTGCCGATGTATGCCCTTGCTGCGGGGCCGCTGCCGGCACCTGCCCCGACCGTTTGATTGACAAGAGCGGCAACCTGATTTGCGAAAAGCAATATCAGCTCAGCAAAAAGGCTCAGGAAGGCGCTACATTCATCAAAATTGCCAACGACCCCCGCATTACGCGCATTGGCATGTTTATCCGCAACACCAGTATCGACGAGCTACCCCAGCTTTTCAATGTGCTGATGGGAGATATGTCGCTTGTGGGCAACCGCCCGCTGCCCGTATACGAGGCTGAAAAACTAACGACCGACGAGTTTGTGACGCGTTTCTTGGCACCGGCCGGCATTACGGGTTTGTGGCAGGTAAGCAAGCGCGGCAAAGGCGATATGTCGGCCGAAGAGCGCAAAGCACTGGACGTGGAATATGCTACTAACTACTCCTTTAAGAAGGACATCAACATTTTGCTGAGAACCTTCCCTGCATTGCTGCAAACGGAGAACGTGTAACGTATTTCCTACCCTAGTAGCAAAAACCTCTGTTGCCGGTTGTGGATGGCTACCCGTTAGGGAGCCGCCGCAACCGGCAACAGAGGTTTTATACCCGTAGCTCGACCACGCCTAGCAGCTACAGGTACCAGAATAATTTGCCTCGACCTTATAGGGCACAAGCAGGCGGGACGAAGCGGATAGTAACGCAACCTCAATGAATGGATTAGAGTTGAACCAAGCACAACTAGTCACCTGTGCAATGTTTCCCAAACTACTTCTACCCTTTGCTGCTGCTTTAGTGGCTGGGCTCACTGCCACGGCCCAAAACGTGCCACCTGCGGCTACCCCTTTCCACATGACGGGCAACATCTACCTGCCCAACAAACTGCCCGCTACGCCCGAGCGAATAGCTAGCCTTAAAGCACCAGTTGGCTTCACCATCAGCAAATACGCTGAGGGGCTCGACATGCCCCGCATGCTGGCAGTGTCCAGCAATGGGGACGTATATGTCTCTAACCGGGTGAAGGGTACTGTGACCTTGGTGCGCGATGCCAATAAGGACGGCAAGGCTGAAGTAATGCAGCAAGTAGCTCAGAAGCCCCACCTGCATGGCCTAGCCCTAAAGGATGGCAAGCTTTACATGGCGGCTATCCGGGAGCTATACGTAGCCGACGTGCGGCCCGACGGCACCCTGGGCGAGCTGAAGATGCTGTACAACGACCTTCCCGACGCTGGCCAGCATGCTAACCGCACCCTGGGTTTCGGGCCCGACGGCAAGCTTTATCTATCAGTCGGTAGCACGTGCAACGCCTGCGATGAAGACAACCCCGAGAATGCAACCCTTTTGCAAGTGAATACCGATGGCTCGGGCCGCCGCGTGTATGCCCAGGGCTTGCGCAACACCATTGGGTTCGACTGGCACCCTACCACGAAGCAGCTCTACGGCCTCGACCACGGTATTGATTGGCTGGGGGACGAAGATCAGCAGGAAGAATTCAACCAGATTAAAGAAGGAGGGCACTACGGCTGGCCTTCCATCATTGCCGATGGCAAGCCTTACCCCGCTAACAAGCCCAAGTCGGGCGACTCTTATGAGCAGTTTGACGCCAAAGCGGTGCGGCCCCTACTCCTATATAAAGCCCACTCTGCGCCTCTGGGCATGGTTTTCAACCGGGGCCAACAGTTTCCGCAGCAGTACCGCAACGACGCCTTCGTAACCATGCACGGCTCCTGGAACCGGGCTCAGCCCTCGGGCTATAAGATTGTACGTGTACACTTCGACGAGCAAGGCAAGGCTCAGCAGTTTGAGGACTTTGTGACCGGCTGGCTGGTAGAAAACGACAAATCGGAATTTGGGCGGCCTTGCAGTATTGTGCAAGCCTCCGACGGCTCGTTGCTGGTATCTGACGACGACAACGGTGTTATCTACCGCGTGGCCTACGCCGCCAAGGCAAGTGAGGCTACCAAGAAAAACAAGAAGCGCAGCTAGCTAGCCCTCAGTAGCTGTCTTATAAGCGTCAGGCGCTGGTAGAGTATCGTGACAGAAGCTGTAGCACGATACCCTACCAGCGCTTGGAGTTTGAGGTAGCTGCCCTACGGCGGAACTGGGTGTAGGCTTCTTATTGTAGCTTACAGCACAACTTCTGCCCCATGCCTACCCTTACCCCCGACCTTCGCAAAGCCCTTCTTGCCCTCCCCCAGAAAGAAAAAGATCAGCTTCTTAGCCGTTTAGTAGCCCAAGACACGGTGTTGATGGAGCAACTTAGCTTCCGCCTTTTGGAAGGCGAAGATGCATTAGAAGACCGGCGCTTACGCTTACGTACCCAGGTAGATGACCCGGTGCGCGGCTACCACCAAACCCCCAACGACCTGCTGGTGGTAGTACGCCAGTTGCAGGCCCGCTTGGCCTACCATACCCGCATCACGGGCGACGCCTTTGGTGAAGTAGAGCTAACGCTACGGCTGCTGCTTAACGTACTGCGCCACCAGCCCGAGGCGGTAAGCCGCTTGCACGGCCCCACCCAGCCCCTGTTGCAGCACTTGGCCCGCCGCACCCACGACGCTCTTAAGCAAGCCGCCAAGCTCCATGAAGACTACGCTGTGGAACTGGCCCCCGCGGCCAATGAGCTACTACAACTGCTGTATGCCTCAGCCGCCGCGCCGCTAGCGCGGGAACTGGGGGTGCCGCTGCAGTGGTGAGGCAGGCTTAGGTAAAGGGGCATATTTAGCAATGCAGTATAGCGCTTGGCGCACGCAAACCAACGCAGGCACGGAGAGTAGATGGGCTGGCATGCATCCTTTCCCGCCCGAAAGCAGTATTCTACCAGAGCAGCAGCGCATGCTTCGCAGCTGCCCTCCTCCACCATCTTTCCGCTGCCCGCTATGTCTACTACGCCTTCCCCCGAGCACGTTCGCGTGCCAGAACACTTATCTGCCGACTCCTTGCGCCAAGCACTGGAGGAACTGGACGCAAAGATTCAGACCTTACATAACCGCGCCAACGCTACCACTGCGGCTTCTCATAACACCTACCTTCAGCACGCGGCCGCCTTGGAAGTGAAGCGGTCCAAGCTGGCCGCCCGCCTCAGCGAATCGAGCGATTCTAAAACCGACTCCTCCGATTCGGACCGCAGCACCTGGGGCGAGATTTGGCACGGCATTGAGAACCTGCGCAACGATTTACGCAACATCATCTAGCTCCTTCGCACATACTCAGTAGTACTTGCCCGTGCACCGGGTTGCCATTGAGTTGTTGTTCCTGATTGCATGAGCCCGGCCACTGGCCGGGCTTTTTCGTTGCCGGCCGCCACGGTGGGGCTACCAGTCGGGAGGAGGTTACGACAGTTCGGCCGGCGAATTTACCGTTCCCTGAAAAGTGGTTTTGCTTAGGGTAGTGGGATGCTAGGTTTGATTCATCATTCACCCCAACCTCTACCCTACTCCGATGAACGTAACCTCCACTCTCCGCGCATTCTGTACTGCTCTGCTGCTCACCGGCGCTACCGTTTCTGCTTCCGCCGCAGTGGCTACTCAGCCAGCAGTTGCCGCCAGCACCCCCACTGCCCACCCACTCTTCACGGTGCAGGTAGTAGGCAAAGGCCATCCCATGCTGCTGATTCCCGGCCTGACCTGTCCTGGTGCCGTGTGGGACGAAACGGTAGCCCGGTACCAAAAGCAGTACCAATGCCACGTAGTGTCGCTGGCGGGGTTTGGTGGATCGGCTGCACCGGCCACTACCCAGCAGTTTTTGCAGCAAGTGCGCGACCAACTGCTTAGCTACATCAAAACGCAGCAGCTCACGAAGCCCGTAGTAGTAGGCCACAGCCTGGGCGGCTTCTTGGGCTTATGGATGAGCACTACCCAACCCGGGGCGGTTGGCCCCCTGGTAATCGTGGACTCGTTGCCTTTCCTGGCGGCCGTGCAAAACCCTACTTTAACCGCCGAGCAGGCAAAACCCATGGCGGAGGGCATGCGCCAGCAAGTAGGCCACGGAAAGATGCCCGTTGCGGTTGCCCGCCAAATGTCGGCTTCTCTGATGACGGATACCGCTCGCATCAGCCAAGCTACCCGCTGGTCGCAGGCATCAGACCCGGCTACCGTTGGGCAGGCCATGTACGACCTCTACACCACCGATCTGCGCCAAGACATCAGCCGTATTCAGCAGCCGGTGCTGGTGCTAGGGGCTTGGGCATCTTACAAAGCGTACGGCTCGACTAAGGAAAGCACCAAGGCCATTTTTGCGCAGCAGTACGCCAAACTACCCCAGCACCGCATCGAAATGTCGGAGGCTGGTCGCCACTTCCTGATGTGGGATGACACGCAGTGGTTTTTTGCTAACACGGATGCTTTTCTGCAGCAATACACCGTGGCGAAGAAATAAGACATGTAGTTCTTCCGGGCCATCTTCCCCCGGAGGAACTACCGCTTACCGCACTGCGCCCCATCGTATCATTCCTTTCCCTTGCCAGAAGAAAGCCAGCTACCGCTAGTCATGCCTCTACCCCAGGACTTCGCCACCCTCCGCCTCGAACTATCCGTGAAGGCCAAAAACGGACTTGATTTTATTGTATCCGCCAGCTTGGTTTGGACCGCCATTGCGCTGGTTTGGACGCTTCCGAACTCACCGGCCCGCAACGGGTTCATCACGTTCTTCGTGGGCGCCGCAACGCTGCCCCTGGCTTGGGTGCTGTCCAAAGTTTTTCGCACTACCTGGGTGCTTCCCCACAACCCGCTGCAGCCCCTGGGCCTGTGGCTGAACTTTGCCCAGCTCTTCTATTTCCCCTTTTTGATCTTTATCTATAGCAAGCACCCACAGTACTTTATCATGACCTACGGCATTATCACCGGGGCCCACTTTTTCCCGTATGCGTGGTTCTACAATGCACCTCCCTTTGCCATTATGGCGGGCGTTATCTCGGTTGGCTGCTTAGTGCTGGGCCTGCGCACCACAGGATCTACCCTGTATCTGATTCCGGTATTTATAGTTTGTGCACTACTAGTGCTGGGCGCGTTGCTCCTTTTATATTACCACCGCCAAAAGAAGGCCTATTCGGCTGCCGTGGACTAGTATTGCCTCCGCTTATTTCCTTAGTCTGCTCTCGTATGGCTCTTTACGCCTCCGTGCCCGCCCCAAGCCGCCTGTACTGGCGGGTGCAACTAGTAGGCTGGCTACTGTATGCCGGCTTTATGCTGGCTGTCACGTCCGGGTCGGGCCGGCCTCCTGCTGAACACTTGCTGCTTGTTGCTACCGTTGTGGTGCCCATGATGGGCATGAGCCACTGGCTGCGCTACCTCATTCGGGCCAATGAGTGGGAGCAGCTACCTCCACTGCCCTTACTGGGCCGGTTGTTGATTACCAACCTGATATTGTCGGTGGGCAGCCAAGTTATTATCTGGGCCCTGCTGGTTTGGGTAATAAAACCCTCCGGCGACGGCAAGCCCCACGGCTGGGCCGAGTTTATTGGTTACACCCTGAACGTAAATTTTGTACTGTGGCTGTGGGAGGGCTTCTACTTCGGCTGGCACTACCTGCGCAGCTACAAGCAGGCCGAAGTAGACAAGTGGAAGCTGGCCGCGGCGGTGCAGGAAGCGGAGATGCGTACCCTTAAGGCCCAAATCAATCCGCACTTTATGTTCAATGGGCTCAACAACATCAGGGCGCTGGTGATGGAAGACCCAAGCCGCGCCCGCGACATGATAACTCACCTCTCCGACTTGCTTCGCTACTCCATTCAGCTAAACAGCGCTGAGCGGGTTCCCCTGAGTCGGGAGTTAGAAATTGTGGAGCACTACCTCCAGCTAGAAGCACTTCAACTGGAAGAACGCCTTTCTTATTCGCTCGATGTAGACCCAGCGGCCCTGCCAGTACTTATTCCGCCCATGACCCTGCAACTGCTAGTGGAAAATGCCATTAAGCACGGCATTGCACCGCGCCCAGCCGGTGGTTACATTCAGCTCACGGCCCAGCCGAACGCGGCCGGCGAACAGCTGCACATTGTGGTGCGCAACACCGGCCACTACCAGCCTAAGCTTGGCCACGAAGGGGTAGGCCTGCGCAATGCCCGCGAGCGGCTGGCGCTTCTGCACGGCGCTGCCGCTACGCTGCACATCGACAATGATCCGCAGGACCCTGACACTGTGCAAGCCACTTTGCATCTGCCCGTAGCCGCCCATATTCCCGCCCCTGCCCTACCCGCTGCTCTTTCCGCTTACCGTTAGTTATTATTAGGTTGATGAACGTCTTACTCGTTGACGACTCGCGCTTAGCCCGCACCGAACTGCGCCACCTGCTCCAGGCACACCCAGACGTACATATTGCAGGCGAAGCGCGCCACGCCGAAGAAGCCCGCAGCCGCATACCGGAGCTACGCCCCGATCTGCTGTTTCTAGATATTCACATGCCGGGGCAGAGTGGGTTCGAGCTGCTGGCCTCCTTGGAAGTAGCGCCGCACGTCATTTTTACTACGGCCTACGATGAATATGCCCTGCGTGCTTTCGAAGTAAACGCTCTTGACTACTTGCTCAAACCAGTGCAGGAAAATCGCCTGGCCGCAGCTCTGGAAAAAGCCCGCGCTCAGTTGGCTCCTTCTCTACTACCCGAGCCAGCAACCGTTACGCCCGTAGCGGATGAGGCCCCTCCCACGTTACTATCCGAGCAGGATCAGGTGTTTGTGAAGGAAGGCGAAAAGTGCTGGTTTGTGCGCCTAGCCGACATTAAGCTATTCGAAATAAACGGCAGCTACACTCAGGTGTACTTCAACCAATACCGGCCGTTGGTTCCGCGCACGTTGCAGCACTTGGAGCAGCGCCTCGACCCGCGCGTATTCTTCCGAGCCAACCGCCAACAGATTATCAACCTGAAATGGATTGCCGGTATTGAACCCTGGTTTAGCAATACGCTCAAGATTCAGCTGCGCGATGGGCCTGAGGTGGAAGTCTCGCGCCAGCAGTCAGTCCGATTCCGGGAGTTGATGAGTTTGTAGAATAAGAAGTTTATAGCAGTTTCTGAATCCTTTTCGGGTTCACCTTAGTACACAGGCAAGTAGCTCCGCTTTAGAAGCTCAGCGCAGTTCTACCCACCTTTTGCAGTACTACTATGAAACTCTTGCTACCATTTTCAGCTTTCGCGCTTCTGCTGGCAGGCGCCTCCTGCTCCGGCGAAGATCAACTTATGGAGCGCCCCCGCCGCTACTCAACCGGTGCCACGGAATCTACCAAGCGACACAACGATAAATCCAGTTTTAAGAAAAATCGTAGCCCCATTGGTTTGGGCCTAGACATGAATGCCAGGGACCCCCATAAGTTCCGCATGGTAAATGCCCCTAAAAGATATAAGTACAGCAAGCCAAAATAGGCTTATTTCTTTAGTTAGCCATATAACAAGGGCTCCATGCTGTGCATGGAGCCCTTGTTATTTTTTACTCCAGGCTCCTTAGCCTTGTTCACGAATAATCGGCTACTGACCCAGACATACTACCCTTTTGCCGAAATTTTAGCTTTTACCAAACTCAGAATAGTTAAATTTACGTAGCTGGATATCTTCCGTGATATTTTCCTTTTATGATGCTACCGCTACCCCGCTTTTTACTCTTGTGCTTACTGGCAGTCATGCTGCACACTACTTCTACCAAAGCTCAGCTTGCGCCTTCGGCTACTCTGGGCACTACGGTAGAACCTGGGCGGCTAATTTTTCGGCTGAAGCGGGGGTATGCATCCGTTGCGAGTGCCAATGACGTAGCAGTGCCAACATTGCAGGCTGCCCTGCACCGCATAGGTGCCACGGCGGTAGTGCAAAAGTTCCCGCGGGCCTCAGCGCCTAATCCCAAGCGTACCGATATGGTGGATTTGCGCCTGCTCTACCAAGTAGAGTATGACAAAGCCCTTACACCCGCCAAAGCCTGCCACCTACTGCTGCAGACCGGCGTGGTGGAGTATGCTGAACCCCGCTATGCTCGGCAACCCCTCCACCAGCCCAACGACCCCCTGGCCGATTCTACCGCGGCGTATCGTCAGTACCATCTGAAGAACATCCGGGCGTACCGAGCCTGGGATATTACGAAGGGCGATACGAGCATGGTAATTGGCATTGTGGACGGTGGTACGCGCCTCACGCACGAAGACCTTACCACTCAGATTCAGCGCAACCACCTCGACCCCATCGACGGTGTGGACAATGACAAAGACGGCTACGTAGACAACTACCACGGCTGGGACTTTGCCGATAATGATAACGACCCTACCCGGGAGGTTAATAGCGTGCACGGTATCTTGGTAGCGGGCTGTGCCGCTGGCGCCGCCGATAATGGTCGGGGTATTGCGGGGGTAGGGTTTAGCTGTCGGTTTCTACCTCTGAAAATTTATCCCAGTACACCTGCGGGCAGCTTTGGGGGCTACGAGGCCATTGTATACGCTGCCGACCACGGCTGCCAGGTTATCAATCTTTCGTGGGGGGGCGTAGGGGGCCGCTCCCGCTTCGAGCAGGAAGTAATCAACTACGCGGCCGTCAACCACGACGTGGTAGTTGTAGCCGCCGCCGGCAACACCAACGCCGAGCTAGACTTCTACCCAGCCAGCTACGACCACGTGCTCTCGGTAGCAGCCTTAGAGCCCAACGACCTGAAGGGTTCCAGCAACACTTATAGCCGACGCATCGACCTTTCAGCACCAGGCCAGCAGGTTCTAACTACCCTTGGTAACAATGACTCGGACTACTACCCGGTAGGAGGCTCCTCCTTTTCTTCTCCCTTGGTGGCCGGCGCAGCGGCCTTGGTACGGGTGCGCTTTCCTCAGTTTACAGCCGAGCAAGTAGCCGCTCAACTCCGCCAAACTACCGATAACATCTATCAGCTTGCTGGCAACGAGCCGTACGCGGGCAAACTCGGTTCGGGCCGCCTAAACGTGCACCGGGCAGTAGCTCTCACCGATCGGCACTCGGCTCGGGTAGTAAGCAGCGTGTTTCAGCCCGCACGCGCGGCCTGGCAGCCGCGCGATACTATACGCCTTGTGGCACACGTCAAGAACTTGTTGCAGCCAGTAGCTGGCCTCACCGTCACGCTTACGTCGTTGTTGTCCTACCTTACGGTGCAGCAAGGCAGCTTCGTGGCCGGGGCTCTTGCTACCCTGCAACGCACCAGCAACGTAGCCACACCCTTTCGGCTAACAGTGGCTAGCGGAACCCCTCTGAACACCCGCGCCGTAGTGCGTTACCATTTAGAGGATGCTGCTACGGGGTATCAGGAAGACCAATACGAAACCCTGTTGCTCAACCCAGGCTACGTAGTGCTAGATGCCAACGACTTGCACCTGACTCTTACTAGCCGCGGCAACATAGCTTATGATGGATTAGGCTCCGATATTGGGGAAGGAGTAAGCTATAAGGATAGTCCTTCTCTGCTTTTTGAAGGCGGCTTGCTTCTCGCTTCCACTGCTACTCGCGTTTCTGATAACGTCCGCAACACGCGCGGTGGGAACAACACCGACTTTCGTGCGCTGGTGCAGGCTAGTTTTCGGACGCAGCCCATGCGCGCGAGCCAGGAGGTGTATGGCACTATCCAAGATTCTCTGCCAACAGCAAGCAACGGACGCACCTTGGGAATGCGGGTGCGACAACAGGCTTACGCCTGGGCCGGTGCACCCCACCGCGACTACGTAATCCTGGAGTATCATCTCACGAACCTCAGCGCTGATACATTAAAGCCGGTGTATGCGGGCTTGTTTATGGACTGGGACCTGCCATCCAACGCGGGCCGGAATGCGGCTGCTTGGGACTCCGTTAATCGGGTAGGCTACGTGTACGACCCCGTTGAGCCGCTCTTGTACACTGGCGTTAAGCACCTAGTAGGAGGCCGAGCTAGCGTTTATTCCCTTAGCAACCACGCGCAACCAACTGCCCCCATTTATTTAGGCGACGGCTTCAGCCGCCGCGAGAAATTTCTTGCGCTAAGCAGTGGCACGCACAATAGCACAGCTGGTGGTGCTAGCGGCGCCGATGTGTCGCAGGTGGTGGGAGCAGCCTTGCCACGCTTGGCCCCCGGCGACTCAACCGTGGTAGCTTTTGCGGTGTTGGCTTCTGCTACACTACCGCAGTTGCAAGCGTCGGCACAGGCGGCCCAAAGTCAGTATCAGCGGGTATTGCCGGTGCGCCCGGCGGCCCTCCGCGCTATGGCACTTCCCTACCCCAACCCCACCACTGGTTCTGTGCGGTTAGCGCTGCCGGCGAAGGCTACTGTGCGCGTACTCTCCTCCGTAGGTCAAACCATTCTCACAAAGCACGTTACCAGTCCTACCCTTGACGTAGATTTGGGTGGGCGTGCACCGGGTCTATATTTGGTACAAGTACTTACGGAAGCAGGCAGCGTTACTCACCGAGTTGTTTTACAGCCGTAATCTTCCCAAGCGGAGGACCTGATCCTAGCTGGCTCGCACTTGCCAAAGATCATCCCAATTGGTGGTGTAGGCGGGTGTGCGGAAGGCACTGCGCCCAGCCCATACTGCCGCTGCGGGACTAGTAGCGGCATAACGTACCGTTTCCCGGCCAAACTTTCGGTTGAGACTGTCTAAGGTTGCCATGAGCTGTTGCTGCCGAGCAAGACGGGCCGGATCGGCAGCCCCAAACAGGTCTAGCTGCGGCTGGCCTTGCGGTTCCAGACCGCTCAGCAAGATGCCCGCACGTACGTACGCGGCACCGGGGCGGTAAAGCTGCGTCAGCCCCCGCCGGGCGGCCCGCAGCAAGTCGCCGGTATCTTGCGTAGCGAAAGCTAGGTGCTCTACGGTGGTACGCGTTGCGGGACCTGCATGCGCCGCAAAGCGGTCTGTTCCTAATAAAACGGTAAGGAGGTGCGCACTAAGTTCGTGGCGACGTAGCTTCTCGGCCGCGCGGGCTGTAAACGTTGCTATAGCCTCGGCCACCACAACTTGCGTCCGCTGTGCCTGTCCAAAGGAGCGAGTATACGTTACACTGTGGCGGGTGGGGCCCATGGTGTCGTCATCGGTAGGGTGCCAGGTCAAACACGCTTCTCCCCGCAACTCCCGCCACAAACGCACTCCTACTACACCACCTAGCTGGCGCCGCACCCACGACTCGGGTAAAGCCGCCAGCTGAGCAGCAGTAGTAACGCCCGCTTCTAACAGCCTAGGCGCCAATCGGCGCCCAATACCCCAGACGTCGGCTATAGGCGTAGCTTCTAGTGCGGCGGTCCTACTTGCCTGAGAATCCAGCACTACTATGCCCGTTGTCTGATGCCGTGCCAATCGGTTTGCCAGTTTGGCCAAGGTTTTTGTAGGAGCCACGCCCACGCATACGGGTATGCCGACTTGGTCTCGTACTGCTGCCCGCACTTCATGGGCTAGTTGGTCGGCACTGAAGCTAGGTAGCGCAGCCCCTGTAGGTTTAGAAATGACTCGTCGATTGAGTATACTTCTACTTCGGGCGCAAACTGGTTCAACACGAGCATAACCCGCCGGCTCAAATCACCATACAGAGCGTAGTTTGACGACAGCGCAGTAACGCTGTGCTGAATTAACAGTGGCTTTACCTTAAAGTACGGCTCACCCATGCGCAACCCCAGCGCCTTGGCTTCGTCAGAGCGTGAAATAAGGCAGCCGTCGTTGTTGCTGAGTACGACCACTGGCTTGCCCACCAAATTGGGCTGAAAAACCCGCTCGCAGGACACGTAAAAGTTGTTGCAATCAACTAGGGCATACATGGCAACTGGGACTGAGGCGTATGTTGCGTAGTACCTGTAGCTCTACCATCCAGAAAAGATGCGTAGCGCCAATCTGTTAGCGCCGCCGCCACTGCCCTAGTGTTTGCGCAGCGGCGCGTCCTTCCAGGGCGTGTATTACGTGCGTTACCACGCCCCAGACCTGTAGCGGATTACCAGGAATAAGCTCTAAGGGCGCATAGGCAGGATTAGCCGCTTCGAGCCACTGCCGCCCAGCTTGCTGACGAAGACGCTTAACCGTGTGCTCGCCATCTACTACCGCCACTACTATACTACCATCGCACGGTACCATAGCCCGATCCACGGCAATTAAGTCTCCGGCGTGGATGCTACTGCCCACCATGGAGTCGCCCACTACGCGTGCGAGGAAGGTAGAGGCCGGATTCCGAAATAAGTGGCGCGTCAAATCCAACGGCGCATCTTGATGATCATCGGCGGGCGAGGGAAAGCCTGCGGGTATTGGGCAACCGTATAGAGGAAGCTCGGCGGGTAGCAGTTGGGAAGCTGGAATGAGGTAGGGCAACAGAAATGTCATAGGAAAGGCGCATACAAGGAAAGAAAGCAAGCCGTGCATATTTACTAATTATTTTAGCAAATATGCAAATAATGCATTCTGATTCCCGTAATATCTAATCCCTACTTCGAGAAATTAGGATGGCCTAAAAAACCTATTTTACCCCACTAAAACCTAGTTTAGAGGTCCAAAATCCAAGTAATATTCTCCCAAATTTTTTAGTCAAATAGAGATAATATTCTTATCTTTGGATATGTCGAAAACGAAGCTTCCTGTTCCGATTCCCGTCCAGCAGTATGCCCGATGCGTGGACGCTAGCCACCGCCCTACCGACCATATTGGTGACTGGCCCGAGGCTGGCCGCGTATATCCCGTGCAAATCCGCCGTAATGCTCATACGAAGCAGCCGCAGGTACACGTACTGGGTTTCTATGCGGAGCGCCCCTATGGTGCTTTTGCCCCTCACCGGTTTGAAACGGTGGCTCAAGTGTGGCTAAACTAGCCACACTTGAGCCCTCTCTTACGCAGCTCCTCGGCTGTTTCTGCTAACCACAGAAACAGCCGCTTTTATTTAAGGGAGTCCTGTAGCCGGTCCGCTTCGTCTTTTGCTTTGCCAATTTGCTCGGCGGGCGAAGAGTCAGCCTCGCCAAACAGGGGCTGCTCGCTCAAGTCATAAATAGCCTGGATGTCGTGCAGGATGTGCTCGAAATCAAGTTTCAAGTCCTTTAACAAGCCACTTTTCAAATCAAATACCCATCCGTGCACTTGGGGGTAGCCATTGCGCAGGTAGCTCTGCTGCAACACAGCGGTTTTGATGACATTAACGCACTGCTCTTGTACATTCAGCTCGACTAGGCGGTCGTAACGGGCCGTGGTGTCTTCTATAGCATCTAGCTCGACGTGGTGCAAGCGGTATACGTCCCGAATGTTGCGAAGCCACGGGTTCATAATACCTAGGTCTTTAGCCTGCATAGCAGCTTTCACGCCCCCACAGCCGTAGTGCCCGCATACGACGATGTGCTTCACTTTGAGGTGGTCCACGGCGTATTCGATTACCGACATGGCATTCAAGTCAATATTGTTGACCAGATTGGCAACGTTGCGGTGCACAAATACTTCGCCAGGGGCTACTCCCATTAAATCTTCGGCCGTCACGCGGGAGTCACTGCAACCGATGTAGAGGTAGTCAGGGTTCTGATCGGCGGCTAGGCGCTTCAAAAAGTCGGGCGTGGCAGAGGCCACCCATTGCCGGTTGTTTTCGAAGATTTCGTCGTAAGCTGTCATGTGGTGTGGAGTAAGTTAGAACGTGTAGTTGTAGTAAAGATGCCTATTTACGTAACTACACCATATAGGCTTATGCATACGGACGATTTTCCTTGCCCAAACCCTAATTTGTAGATTTAGCGTGTATTAGGTTGGTTATCTTTGCGGCTCCCCATTCGTCTCTATGGAACAGCCAGCCGATCAGGTTTATAGCATCCCCGCGCCCTACCGTCGCATGGAAAACATGCACATTCTATTCTGGCTGCTCAAGGATATTGGCTGGTGCATGATTTGGAAACCTCTGGGTATCAGCATGATTTTCCCTACCCTGCTCATTGCGGTCCTCATCACCTGGCGCACGCGCGACATCAAGGCTGAGTTGGCGCATAATCTTGCCATTGTGTTCTGGATAACGGCCAACTCGTACTGGATGGTGAGCGAATTTGTAGGCTTCGATACTGTGCGAGTGTGGGGCACCATCACCGGCAAGCACTTAGCTCTATTGCCTTTTCTTACCGGCCTCACTATTCTACTCTACTACTACTTGGTGCAGAAGCCCCAAGAGCACCGAGCAACGCACGGCGCAACCTTATGAGAGTAAGCTGATGCTTGATTGAACGTGCCCAAGGCGTTAGCGCATCAACCTCAAGTACAAATGTAGAGTCATTAGGCTGCCCGTCGTTGGGCATGTAGGCCCGAGAGTGGGTGGCAGTAGGCCACGCCCGCACCGCCCTTATTGTATCCAAATCCTGAGCTGGATTAAATACTTAAGTAGGTTGCTTACCTGCCGGAGAGTAGTAAACTGGAACCCTTACTTCCAAGCGAACAGAATAGCCTAGCAGTATAAATCTTACAGCCTAATAAAACCAAGAGGCCACTTCCTGCGGGAAGTGGCCTCTTGGTTTTACTCAGAATCAGAATTACTTCTGCGACAATTGCGCTTCACCAGACTCCTTCAGGCGAATCAGGTTCAGAGCTGAACCGGCTTTAAACCACTCAATCTGACCTTGGTTGTAGGTGTGGTTTACCGTGATAAGGTCCGTATCACCATCGGCGTGGTGCAGGCGAATCTGCAGAGGCTTGCCAGGGGCAAACTCGGTCAGGCCTAGGATATCGAAAGTGTCGTCCTCTTCAATCAGGTCGTAGTCGGCCTTGTTAGCGAAGGTCAGGGCCAGCATACCCTGCTTCTTCAGGTTGGTCTCGTGGATACGAGCAAAGCTCTTCACCAAGATTGCACGCACGCCTAAGTGGCGGGGCTCCATAGCCGCGTGCTCACGCGACGAACCTTCACCATAGTTTTCGTCTCCCACTACAATTGACCCAATCCCCTGGGCTTTGTAGTTACGAGCTACCTGCGGTACAGCCGAATAGGGTGTACCTTGGGTCATGCCATCCTTCACCGAGTTAGCTTCACCATTAAAGGCGTTGATAGCTCCGATAAGCATATTGTTGGAGATGTTGTCCAAGTGGCCGCGGTACTTCAACCAAGGGCCAGCCATGGAGATATGGTCGGTAGTGCACTTGCCCTGGGCTTTGATGAGCAGGCGCAGACCTTTCAGATCGGTACCTTCCCATGGCTTGAAGGGGTCGAGCAACTCCAGACGGTCGGAGGTAGGATCAACGATTACCTGTACACCCGTGCCATCGGCGGCGGGAGCTTGGAAACCGGCGTCTTCTACTGCGTAGCCTTGGGGAGGCATCTCTAAGCCGTGTGGCTCATCTAGCTTCACTTGTTGACCGTCTTTAGTAGTCAGCGTATCAACCAGCGGGTTGAAGGTCAAATCACCAGCAATGGCGAAAGCCGTCACGATTTCGGGCGAGGCCACGAAGGCGTGGGTGTTCGGGTTGCCGTCGTTACGCTTGGCGAAGTTGCGGTTGAACGAGGTAATGATGGAGTTGCGGCGCTTGGGGTCGTCGGTGTGACGAGCCCACTGCCCGATGCACGGACCGCAAGCGTTAGCTAGCACTACACCACCCATTTGGGCGAAGGTATCCAGCAAACCATCACGCTCCACGGTGTAGCGCACCAGCTCCGAGCCGGGCGTTACGGTGAATTCGGCGCTAACTGTCAGGCCTTTCTGTACAGCTTGTTCTGCTACCGAAGCCGCACGGGTAATATCTTCGTACGAAGAGTTGGTGCAAGAACCAATCAGGCCTACCTCTAGCTTCTCGGGCCAGCCATGCTCACGCACAGCAGAAGCAAACTGAGAAATTGGCCAGGCAGCATCCGGCGTGAACGGACCATTCACGTGGGGCTCTAGTTCAGAAAGGTTGATTTCGATGAGCTGATCATAGAAAGCCGCGGGGTTGGCGTACACTTCTTCATCGGCGCGTAGGTGCTGACGCACGCCATCGGCCATGGCAGCCACCTCGGCACGCTCCGTACCGCGCAGGTAGTCGCTCATCTTATCGTCGTAGCTGAATACCGACGTGGTAGCACCAATTTCAGCACCCATGTTGCAGATGGTAGCCTTACCAGTGCACGACATGCTCTCGGCACCTTCACCGAAGTATTCTACGATAGCACCCGTACCGCCTTTTACGGTCAGGATGCCAGCTACTTTCAGGATAACGTCTTTGGGAGCTGTCCAGCCCGAAAGCTTACCAGTCAGCTTCACGCCAATTACTTTAGGGAACTTGAGTTCCCAAGCCATGCCAGCCATTACGTCTACGGCATCAGCACCGCCTACGCCAATGGCAATCATGCCCAGGCCGCCCGCATTGGGAGTATGCGAGTCCGTGCCGATCATCATTCCGCCGGGGAAGGCGTAGTTCTCGAGCACTACTTGGTGAATGATACCAGCACCGGGCTTCCAGAAGCCGATGCCGTATTTATTGGAAACCGAAGCCAGGAAGTCGTATACCTCGCGGTTTTCGGAGTTAGCAATGGCCAAATCCTCGTCGGCCCCTTCTTTTGCCTGAATCAGGTGGTCGCAGTGTACAGTGCTAGGCACGGCTACCTGCGGCTTGCCAGCTTGCATAAACTGGAGCAGGGCCATCTGGGCCGTTGCGTCCTGCATAGCTACGCGGTCCGGAGCGAAGTCGACGTAGGAAACGCCCCGCTCATACGCCTGCGAAACAGAGCCGCCGTACAGGTGAGCGTACAGGATTTTTTCAGTCAGGGTAAGCGGGCGGCCAACGGCGGTACGGGCGGCCTCAATGCGAGAACCCATGCCATCGTACACGGCCTTGATCATTTCTAAGTCAAACGCCATAATGCGAAAGGGAAAAATGTGGAGAGAACATGCCTATGTAAGACAGGTACGCAAATATAGTTGCCAGTCGTTGCGTAGCCCAAATTTTCGGGCCGCTGAGGGCCCTGGTAGCCAGCATTTAGAATCATTCCAAATGCCTCTGAGTGGATGCGGGCTAGGATAGTGGACAACGGGCGCTACATTCGTATCCCTAGGTATTAAACTAATAGTCCCCGGCAGTAGTTTAGCCCCGAACTAACATTTACATTTCCCTATGCCCGTTGCCTTCTCATTTCGCAAGGCCATAGCCGGGGCCGGACTCGCGCTGGCTGCGGTGGCCTGTCAGTCTAACTCTGCTTCGTCGGAAAAACCGGCGCCCGGTGAAACCGCCGGCACAAACTCTAACTACCTGCCCGCTGGTCCGTGGCGGGGTGTACTCTCGGCCCAAGGCCAAGAGATTCCTTTCTTATTTGACATTGAAACGGGTAATAACAACCAGCCCGTAGCCGTAACGCTGCGCAATGGCGAAGAGCGCCTGAAGCTGGACGAAATCAAAACCGTTGGAGACTCTACTACCATTCGCCTCGGCGCATTTGATGCAGCTTTGGTAGTGTATCGCGACGGAGAAACCAACCTGAAGGGCGCCTGGGTGAAGTACGATGGTAAGACGCCTTACCGAGTGCCATTTTCGGCGCGGAAAGGCTCCGGCAGCTTATTCGGCGCAAAATCCGGTCAGGAAAACCAGTCGTTCGACGGCACCTGGAAGGTAACCTTTAAGGGTGACGATGGCGAAACCTATCCAGCCGTGGGAGTTTTCAAGCAACAAGACCGCAACATAACCGGCACTTTCCTCACCTCCACTGGCGACTACCGGTACCTAGCGGGCAACGTTGATGGAAACACCATGAGGCTCTCCACCTTTGATGGCAGCCACGGCTTCCTGTTCACTGCTCAAAAGCAGGGCAATACATTGCAAGGTGATTTCTACAGCGGCAAGTCGGGTCACGAAACCTGGACGGCTACCCTCGACCCGAACGCCAAACTGCCTGATGCCAACGCCCTCACCGGTATGAAACCTGGCCAGAAAAAGCTCAACTTTACGTTTCCTAGCATCTACGAGGGAGGCAGCATCTCCCCTTCTGACCCAAAATACAAGGGCAAGGTAGTAGTGGTGCAGATTCTGGGTTCCTGGTGCCCCAACTGCATGGACGAAACCAACTTCCTGGCTCCTTGGTACGAGAAGAACAAGCAGCGCGGCGTAGAAATCATTGGCCTGGGTTACGAGCGTACGGCCGACCAGAAGCTAGCGTCGCAGAAGCTGCTGAAGATGAAGGAACGCATGAAGGTAGGCTACGATCTAGCCGTGGCGGGCCAGGCCTCGGCGGCCGAAGCCAGCAAGTCATTGCCACAGCTTGCCAAGGTTATTGCCTTCCCTACCACTATTTTTCTGGACAAAAAGGGTGAGGTACGTAAGATTCATACGGGCTATTCTGGCCCAGGCACGGGCAAATACTACGAGCAGGAAGTGGCCGAATTCAACAAGACCATTGACCAGCTTCTTGCCGAGTAAGCAACCCTTGGAGTAACTTAAAGCAGCGCCCTTCTCGTACAAGACCGAGTGGGGCGCTGCTTTTTGTAGGCATGCCCATCACTTCGCTCTCCCTATCTCTCCATAACCAACCTCCCTTACTATGTGGATTCAGCAGAAACCCGATGCCCTTGCCCCCATTGACGAATTACAAGGCCACACGGTAGGCTTGAAGTTTGAGTGCAATCAGTGTCATACCGAAGTGTTCACCGACTCCATTGGTGTGCCAGCCCCCGATCATCTGGCCAACTCCATGGAGGACGACGGCCAGTTTGAGAAAGAAGAAATCAAATGCCCAGGCTGTGAAATGACGCACGAAATCACCGTAAAGAGTACCTTCGACGGCGTAAAATTTGATGTATCGGAAGTTGCTCCTGGTAGCGTATCCTACCAAGTACAGCACTAAAATAAACACAGCAACGGTCGGATAGACCGTGTATGGCTACGAAAACAGAACAGGCGCCTGAGAGGCGCCTGTTCTGTTTTCTGGTAGTAGACGTTGACCGCCTAACCCGTAGGCAAATTTTTACTTTTCCCGCTCGATTGTGTAGTTGATGAGCTGTTCCAGAGAAGTGCGGGAAGGAGAAGCAGGGAAAGTCCGTAGCACTTGCAATGCCTCGTCACGGTAGCGTTCCATTACTTTGATGGCGTAGTTGAGACCTCCCGATTGCTTTACAAAGTCGATAACAGCCTGCACTCGGTCTTTGCGGCCATCGTTGTTTTTCACGTTGTAGATGACGCGGCGCTTAGTCAGCCAATCAGCCTGACTTAGAGCGTAGATCAGGGGCAAGGTCATCTTTTTCTCCTTGATGTCGATGCCCACGGGCTTTCCAATTTCAGCCGTGCCGAAGTCAAACAAGTCGTCTTTGATTTGGAAGGCCATCCCTACCTTTTCGCCGAAGAGGCGGGCCCGTTCAATAGTTTCCTTGTCGGCGCCGGCAGAAGCGGCCCCCACGGCGCAGCAGGATGCAATCAGCGAAGCCGTTTTCTGACGAATGATATCGAAATACACATCCTCCGTGATGTCGAGGCGGCGCGCTTTTTCAATTTGCAGTAGTTCACCCTCACTCAATTCCTTCACGGCATTGCTCACAATTTTGAGCAACTCGTAATCGTCATTTTCCAAGCTCAGGAGCAAGCCTTTGCTGAGCAAGTAGTCGCCCACAAGCACGGCAATCTTGTTTTTCCAGAGGGCATTGATGGAAAAGAACCCGCGGCGGTAGTTGCTCTCGTCTACTACATCGTCGTGCACCAAGGTGGCTGTGTGCAGCAGTTCAATGAGGGCCGCGCCCCGAAACGTAGCTTCGGGCAGAGGGTCGCCCCCGCTTATTTTGGCCGTGAAGAACACAAACATGGGCCGGATCTGCTTACCCTTGCGCTTCACAATATACCCCATGATTTTATCGAGCAGCAGTTGCCGCGTTTGCATGGACTGGCGGAATTTCTTTTCAAATTCCTCCATCTCGGCGGCAATAGGAGCCTGTATTTGGTCCAGCGTAACGGTCATGCGGGTATTTTGGGCGCTGCAATGATACGGGGAAAAAGGTAAAATGGTGAGATGTTGAAAGCGGGAGTTTGATGGGTTGTGGCTTAACACGTGCCCAGAGTCCTAACTGAACAATAAACTCCTCCTCTCAAGCCGTACCTTCGCCCCTATGCCAGTTCAGCCAGTTCACCTCGATTTCTTACTCAGCAGTTCGCACCATTCCCGGCCATTTGCCGCCGATGCGCACTACCTGCCTACTGGGCAGCCCAAGCCTCTTGTGGTATTTGTACATGGGTTTAAGGGCTTCAAGGACTGGGGGCATTTTAACTTGTTGGGCGAATGGTTTGCTCAGCAAGGCTTCGTGTTTGTGAAGTTGAACCTCTCCCACAACGGGGTAGTAGTGGGTGGCACCGGCGACCTTGAAGATTTGGAAGCTTTTGGGCAGAATAACTTCAGCCTGGAATTGAACGACATTGGCACCCTTCTCGACTGCCTAGAAGCTACCTCTCCCCTACCCGACAGCGAAACGGATTTTTCCCGGCTGGCCCTGATTGGACACAGCCGCGGCGGCGGCTTAGTGCTACTAAAGGCGGCCGAAGACGCCCGTGTAAAGGCCGTAGTAACCTGGGCCGCTATTAGCAATGTGAACCCGGGCTGGACGGAGGAGCTCATGCAGCACTGGCAGCAGCAGGGAGTATATCACGTAGAAAATAGCCGTACCAAGCAACAACTTCCCCTTTACTTCCAAATGGTGGAAGACTACCAGCAGAACCGTCTGCGCCTTGATATTGCGCACAACTTACGCCGCAAAATCTCGCAGCCGCTGCTACTGCTGCACGGTGACCAAGACGAAACCGTACCCGTGGGCCGGGCTCACGAGCTGCACACTCACAAACCCGATGCGGAGCTAGCCATCCTCCCCGGCGTGACCCACAATTTTGGGGGTGCCCATCCGTGGTCGGGTAGTACGCTACCCACCCAGGCTCAGCAAGCCGCCGAAGTAACCCGCGACTTCTTACGGCGCGTGCTGTAGCTCTATCATGCCTACTGCCTACCTGCTGCTTGGCTCCAACTTAGGCGACCGGTTTGCGCTGCTACAGGAAGCAGTGCGCCATCTCACCGCCGTAGCGGGTCCCATCGAGGCGCTGTCTCATTTCTACGAAACGGCGGCGTGGGGCCTCGAAGATCAACCCGCGTTTCTCAACCAAGCGGTGCAACTACGCACTTTCCTGCCCCCCGAGCAGCTGCTGGATGCGTGCCTCGCTACTGAGCAGCTCGCTGGCCGACAGCGCTTAGTTCGGTGGGGAGCTCGCACCCTTGACGTGGACATTCTGCTGTACGATAACCTTATACTAGATACCCCGCGCCTACAGGTGCCCCACCCGCGCCTACCCGAACGACGCTTTGCCCTGGTCCCATTAACTGAAATTGGAGCGGAGGTAATGCATCCTACCTTAAGGTGTACTGTGGCTGAACTCTTAACAGCGTGTACAGATGCGTTAGAAGTACACCAGGTTACGGAGGATTATCCTACCTGATAGCAAAACAAGAAGGCCTCCTGAACTGCAGTCAGGAGGCCTTCTTGTTGTACACAGGAAAGCATGTTTACACCGCAGCTGAGCTAACGGCTGCTTCCGGTGCAATTTTCTTCACAAGTCCCTGTAGCACTTTGCCGGGGCCGCATTCCACAAACTCAGTGGCGCCATCCTGAGCCATGCGCTGCACGCTTTGAGTCCAGCGTACCGGAGCCGTCAGCTGACGCACTAGGTTCTCACGAATTTCATCGGGGTCGGTGTGCGGAGCCGCATCCACGTTCTGATACACTGGGCAGATGCCAGCCGAGAACGTGGTGGAAGCAATGGCCTGTGCCAGCGCGGCCTCGGCCGATTGCATTAGTGGAGAGTGAAACGCGCCACCTACGGGTAGCGGCAGGGCCCGCTTGGCGCCTGCAGCCTTCAGTTGCTCACAAGCCAGCTCAATACCGCGCTGGGAGCCAGACACGACCAACTGGCCGGGGCAGTTGTAGTTGGCTGCTACTACTACATTACCCTCCTGGCTGATTTGCTGACAGATGCGGGCTGTAGTTTCATCGTCGAGCCCCAAAATGGCGGCCATAGTTCCGGGCTGCTCCAGGCAGGCAGCCTGCATAGCTTGGGCGCGCTGTGCTACCAGTTGCATGGCGTCCTCGAACTTAAGAACCTTAGCTGCCACTAGTGCCGAAAACTCCCCTAACGAGTGACCTGCCACCATATCGGGGTTGAGGCTAGGTACTACTGCGGCCAAGGCTACTGAATGCAAGAAGATAGCCGGCTGCGTTACGTCGGTACGGCGCAGATCTTCATCAGAGCCGGTGAACATAACGTCAGTGAGCGAGAATCCGAGTAGCTCGTTGGCTTGGTCCATCAAGTGCTTGGCGGCAGGGTGCTGCTCGTACAAGTCGCGGCCCATGCCACTGAACTGGCTGCCTTGGCCTGGAAAAATAACTGCTTTCACTAGAGCGAAGAAAGTATGGCGGGTGGAAGGATAGCAACAGACCTTGCTGCTGCTACGCAGCGAGGCCGTTTAGCCTGCAAGCTGCACAAAATGGAGGGCTCCGGCAAAATAGTCTTGGCTCCTATGCTATTTCAGAGGCACGCCGCTCACTTCTCCGGTAAGCTTATCCACCTCAAACGCGGCCCGATTGGGCATCCGATCAGCCCAGTCTCGGCGCGGCACCAGTATTTGCCACCGTGTTTCTACCTCAAGTACGCTGGCCGAGTCGGGCACGTACAGCGCAGCGTTGGGCTGAGCCTGCAAGTAACGCTTGACGGCCGCCCGCGCTTGTTCTTCAGTAGCGGCGGAATGCACCGTAGTCGGCGCAGTTTGCTGCTGGCAACCTAGTAGGATGCCAACCAGCCTAGGATAGGGAATAGACGTTTAATCATGCCACAAAATAAAAGGAGCAGACGAATGTACGTCTGCTCCTTTTATTTATGCAGTAATGATAAAAATGGGCTTACCTATTGATTTGCACCCAGCCTTTGAAGGTACGCTTCGTGCCACCAGCATCACCAAACTCTACGTCGGCCAGATAGTAGTACATACCCTCCGACACCCTCGGACCAGAACCAGACTCAGAAGCGCTTCCGCCGCCATTCCAGTTGATGAGTGGGTCTTTGTCGCTTTCATAGATCTTAACACCCCAGCGGTTGAAGATCTGCACTTTCGTGCGCTTGATGGGACTAAACACCTTCGGCCGGAAGGTATCATTTTTGCCGTCACCATTTGGGGTGAAGATATTAGGCAGCAGGAACAGTAAGCAGTCATCCTTGCATTCCTTATTGCTCAAGGCACTGGTAGCGCCCGTGGCATCTACGGCTTGCACTGCATAGCATCCCTGAGCTGAGCGCAGCCCAGTATGGGCGTAGCTAGTTTGCGTGCCGGGCAAGGTTGTCAGCACCCGCAACGAATCAGCAGCCGTAGGTGCGTAGTACAGCACGTAAGATGCCACGTTGCGGCTACAATCGGCGGTGGGTTGGTTGCTTAGCGTCCAGCTAACGTTGTTGGTGTAAATTTCACCGTTGGCGGGAGTAGTAGGCAAATCAAACAAACGACTGGCCAAACTGTCGCAGTTTGTGGGCTTGAGCGTAAGTACCGGTGTACACAGAACAGGCTGTAAGGCCACACACCGCTGCTGACTAAGGTTAATTAAGGAGTCAGGCAGGGCTGGGTTGTAAGTGCCATTCGTTTTTACGTAGTAACAGTAGGTGGTGCCTACTACCAAAGGATTGGCAGTGGTTCCGCGGTCTACGTACGTGCCACCAGTAGCGGTACCGGTTACTTTCGCAATGGGCAAGAACTGGCTGCCTACCTGCCGGTAGATAGTAGTTGGCCGCCGGGTATTATCCCATGGCACATTGTAGGTCCAAGACAGCGCAACTGTTTTAAGCAACGGATCTGGCGTAGCATTCAGTAGTACACTCGATGCAGGCGCAGCTATTTCCACCAGCACCGGTGCCCCTGGAGTAGGCAGCGAGTTGCTGAAGAATTCCAGCTTATATGTATATGCGTTAGTGAGCGTGTTCAGTCCTACGTTATCAATAAATGTAGTATCGTTGATATTATTGATGACGCGAGGGGCATCATACGCAGTAGCAGCCGGATTCTGGCCCACTGCCCGGTACAACCGGTAGCCAGTGGGAGCATTGAAGTTGCTAACCGGAGCCGGACGGGTCCAGCGTACGGTGATCTGGCCGTTGGTGGCAGCCGTGCGGTCAACCGTCACGTTTGTAAAGCGAGCCGAGCGCCCTACTAGCGTCAAGCATGCTTCTTGAGAAGCTATACTGGCACCACCAGCCGGACGTGGGAACTGTACATAGATGCGGTAGCAATACGTCTTACCCCGCTCTAAGCCTAGTCCGTTGCGGTCATCAATGTAGTTGCGCGTGCCCACCGATACACTTCCAATTTGCGTGTAGCCAGCCGAAGCAGGAATGCCGGTTTGACACGCATCCGTTGGCACGTTACCGGAGCCTTCCTTACGGAAAATGAGAATCTGGGCGCCTGGCACCTGGCAGATATAACTATCCCAGCTGAGTTGGGCATTGTTACCAGTTTGCGCAACGCGTAAATTTTGTGGAGCAGGGCCTATTACCGTTACTCGCCACGCTCGTTCGTCAATAAGAGTAGCCCCACAGTTGTTGAGAGGCCTATCTTCCGCTCTAAACAGAATTTGGTGCGGATCAGATTGAATGTTTTCACAAGTAGGCGTCCATGAGAAAGTAGCGCGAGTTGGAGGACCAACTTGAGTCTGGGTGAAAATGGCCGGACGTGGCAAAATACCACCGAAGGCAGTAAGAGTGACGCCTTGATTTTCGGGGTCTGTGGCAGTAATAATGCGTCGAATAGGAGTACCAGCAATAACACAAGTGTCGTTTGGTATCCGGATAGTAGGCCGCAGGTTATTATTTGCTCCTACCGTAATCTGCAGGTCACGAATAACAATGCCAATACGACGAGCCCGCGCCCCCGGTATCCGGCGCCATTCTTCTACTACGTAAGCAATGTTATAGTCTCCAACTTCAAGTGGAGCGTTCCAAACAATTTGGCCCCGAGAGTCAATTTGAAAAATGGCAGGGGCATTCGGAACGCCTACTGGTGGGCCTTCATAGGCTACCTGTCGTGGTGAACTGCCTACTCGCTCAGGCGTTACATATCCTGTACATACTTGTGGCCGCGGGGTGTTGAGGTTAGCACCCGTTTGCGTCAAGACTGCATCTACCCCACCGGGTACCTGTTGGCTGGGGGTTAGGCGGTATACAAGTGAATCCCCATCTGCATCGGAAGCACCTGGGTTCTGCAAAAAAACTTGGTTACGACCCGCCCGATCATACGCAGGAGCATTGAGCACCGGTGAGCGGTTTACAACCAACGTAGGGTCTATAACAATAGTAGTTGAGATGTAGAAAGACTGATTAGCCGACTCAGCCATGTTGCGTACATCTCGGCTACGGTTTTCTCCAATGTAATGCACCGTGTAAGTACCAGTTGCATCATAGGTATGCTCAAAATAGTACACCATGCGGAAGGTAGTACCATCGCAGCCGACGGGAGTTTTGCTTACTCGACGGATAGCATTGCGGCCAGAAGTCTTTCCATCACCATAGAAAATAGTGACTGCCTCTTCATCCACATTCGTGTTTACATTGCTCTGGTAGAGCACCATCTTGAAGAAGATCCGGCGCGGATTGCGGGCAGCAGTGGTATCCGTCTTCGCCTGAATGTCGCCAGCGCGTAAGTGCGTAGCAAACGCACCAGGCGCGAGGCCCCAGGAAGTTAGAACAAGGATAGCAAGTGCCAGCACCAGCCGCACGGCGCGGTTTGGTAACTGAAGGTTCATACTGTCAGGTTATTGGGAGGGCAGAGAAACTAAGAAGAATGTCGGCAGAAGTAGGCTAAAATGCTAACAAAAAGCGAGTGGCTTGGGTTATTACGGTGTCGCAAAGTACTAACGGAGTTGTCAGGGGATAGATTCACTACAACGGTAAAGCTCCGTCCAGATTGTTTCCTATTGGGTTGGACCCTACCTTTGACCGCTATAACCGTCCTTCCCAAACCCTTCAGTAGCTCATATGAGTTGGATTACCAAAACCTTCTCCAGCAGCATCGGCCGTAAGATAATTATGGCCCTTACTGGCCTGTTTCTCTGCTCGTTCCTGGTAGTGCACCTGCTCATCAACTTGCAGATGCTGCGCCACGACGGCGGCGCTTCTTTTAACTTCTGGGCCGAGTTCATGGGTACTAATCCCGTCATCCGTGCCATGGAGGTTGTACTGATGCTAGGCCTGTTGATTCATATTTATCAGGGCCTCGCGCTGGCAGTAAAAAACAAGAAAGCACGCGGCACCCAGGGATACGTAGTGAACCACTCCGAACAGAACTCTCAGTGGGCTTCGCGCAACATGGCTCTGCTCGGCACACTACTGCTTATCTTCCTGATTGTTCACTTGATGAACTTTTGGATCCGTTCACGTTTTGATGCAATGGGCGGACTAGCTGAAGTAAAAGTACCGAACCTAGATCATCCCGTGGGCGACCTGTATTCAGTGGCGGCTGCTTCTTTTAAGATTCCGTGGTACGTAGCCTTATACGCCTTGTCGCAAATTGCGCTTGGCTATCACCTGTGGCACGGCTTCCGCAGCGGCTTCCAAACCCTGGGCCTCAACCACCGCAAATACACGCCGGCTGTTTACGCAACTGGCTACGCCTTCTCGGTAATCATTTCGGTTTTGTTCGCAGTGATTCCGCTGATTATGTTCTTTAGCTCCGCTTACCAACCGCGCCCTGCCACTGGCAACACGGTTGAGCGTTCCTTAACTGAGGAGCCTGCTCTCCGCTAGCCATCCCATCTTTTTCTTCTCTGCTTATGATACTGGATTCCAAAATTCCCGAAGGCCCCTTGGCCGAAAAGTGGGATAAGCATAAGTTCAACGTAAAGCTGGTTAACCCCGCTAACAAGCGGAAGTACGACGTTATTATAGTAGGCACGGGCTTAGCAGGCGCATCAGCTGCGGCTTCCTTGGCAGAGCTGGGCTACAACGTAAAGGCTTTCACATACCACGATTCTCCCCGCCGCGCCCACTCTATTGCGGCACAGGGCGGTATCAACGCTGCTAAAAACTACCAGAACGACGGCGACTCGGTGTACCGTTTGTTCTACGATACCATCAAGGGTGGCGACTACCGCGCCCGTGAAGCCAACGTGTACCGTCTGGCTCAGGTATCGGTTAATATCATTGACCAGTGCGTAGCGCAAGGAGTACCTTTCGCACGAGAATATGGCGGACTTCTCGCCAACCGCTCCTTCGGTGGTGCTCAGGTTAGCCGCACGTTCTATGCCCGCGGCCAAACCGGACAGCAGCTCCTGCTAGGTGCCTACTCGGCTTTGTCACGTCAGGTAGCCTACGGAAAGGTGAAACTGTATACCCGGTCCGAAATGCTGGACGTGGTAATTGTAGATGGACAGGCACGCGGCATTATTACGCGTAACCTCATTACTGGCGAGATTGAACAGCATTCGGCTCACGCAGTAGTACTGGCTACGGGTGGCTATGGCAACGTGTTCTACTTAAGCACTAACGCTAAGTACTGCAACGTAACCGCTCCTTGGCGGGCGCACAAGAAGGGAGCTTTCTTCGCTAACCCTTGCTTCACTCAGATTCACCCCACCTGTATCCCCGTATCGGGCGACTACCAGTCGAAGCTGACACTAATGTCGGAATCGCTGCGTAACGATGGTCGGGTATGGGTACCAGCTTCTAAAGAAACTGCTGAGCGTCTGCGCAAAGGAGAGATTCGAGTATCCGACATTCGTGAAGAGGACCGCGACTACTTCCTTGAGCGCAAGTACCCTGCCTTCGGCAACCTAGTTCCACGCGACGTAGCCTCGCGCAACGCTAAGATGATGTGCGACGAAGGACGCGGCGTAGGCTCTTCGGGGCTGGCTGTGTACCTCGATTTCGCCGATACTATCAAGCGCAATGGTGCCGAATGGGTAAGCTCCAAATACGGCAACCTTTTCGAGATGTATGCGAAGATTACGGGTGAAGATCCGTATGAGCAGCCCATGCGCATTTACCCAGCCGTGCACTATACTATGGGCGGTCTGTGGGTAGATTACAACCTGCAAACCACTGTTCCTGGCCTGTACGCCACAGGCGAGTGTAACTTCTCTGACCACGGCGCTAACCGCCTTGGTGCCTCGGCCCTAATGCAAGGATTGGCAGATGGCTACTTCGTAATTCCTTATACCATAGGTGATTACTTGGCCCAAACCGCTCCTAAGCCGGTAACTACAGACCACCCTGCTTTCAAAGAAGCCGAGGCTGAAGTGCGCGCTCGTGTACAAAAGCTTATGAGCATCAATGGTACTCGTACTCCCGATGAGTTCCACAAAGCACTAGGCCACATCATGTGGGAGTACTGCGGTATGGCTCGTACGGCCGAAGGACTGCAGCACGCCAAAAAGGAAATTCAGAAGCTGCGCAAGGAGTTCTGGAGCGACTTGAAACTAGTAGGCACTGAAGGCGAAATGAACCAAGCGCTAGAAAAGGCCGGCCGGGTGGCCGACTTCCTGGAACTCGGTGAGTTGATGGTGGATGATGCCTACAACCGCAACGAAAGCTGCGGTGGTCACTTCCGGGAGGAATACCAAACCCCTGAAGGTGAAGCTCTCCGCGACGACGAAAAGTATGCCTACGTAGCTGCTTGGGAATATCAGGCGACAACCAGCCCGAGAAACTCAATAAGGAAGAGCTGCACTTCGAAAACGTGAAGCTCACTCAGCGCAGCTACAAGTAAGGGAAGCATCCTTGCGGTAATAGGGTCTTGGTTTTGCCCTAGCGCTTCAGGATATCAACACCCGTTTGACAGGTTCAATTTTTAGAAAAATAGGGACGGTGCTGAGGCTTTTGCCAAGCTACTCAGCGCCGAATCCCAAGACCCATACCACAATGGCTGGAAGTAACCCCAATGCCAAACCGATGAATCTTACCCTGAAAGTGTGGCGGCAGCGTAACCGCAACACCGAAGGTCGCATCGTAGACTATAAGGTGAAGGATATTTCGCCAGATATGTCTTTCCTAGAGATGCTGGATGTGCTCAACGAGGACCTGCTCCGTCAGGGCGAAGAGCCAGTAGCATTCGACCACGACTGCCGCGAAGGCATCTGTGGTTCTTGTAACTTGTTTATTAACGGCCGTGCGCACGGTCCGGAGAAAGGCACTACTACCTGCCAGCTCCACATGCGTAAATTCAATGATGGTGATACCATCACCATTGAGCCCTGGCGTGCTACCGCTTTCCCGGTTAACAAAGACTTGAGCGTAGACCGCTCTGCCTTCGACCGGATTATTCAAGCTGGTGGTTATATCTCGGTAAACACTGGGGGTACCCCAGACGCCAACGAAATTCCGATTCCCAAGGATATTGCTGACCGTGCTTTTGAAGCCGCTACGTGCATTGCTTGCGGCGCTTGCGTGGCATCTTGCAAAAACGCCTCGGCTATGTTGTTCGTTTCGGCCAAGGTAAGCCAGTTGGCCTTGTTGCCTCAGGGCCACGTAGAGCGCAAAACCCGTGTTGAAAACATGGTTGCGCAGATGGACAAGGAAGGTTTTGGTGCCTGCACCAACATCGGCTCTTGTGCAGCTGAATGCCCAGTAGGTATTTCTCTCGAGAACATTGCCATCATGAACCGCGAGTTCATCAACGCGAAGGCTACTTCTAATAACCTCGCGTAAGTTTTCCGGTTATTGGTACAAAAAAAGCGAAACGGCCTGCCGTTTCGCTTTTTTGTTGTTATACCTACGCCGCCACGTATAGCGGCAAAGCCTAGTTCGCTCATTTCTAACTGCTCCCCGTTGATGATAACCATCATTGCTGGTACTAACCGGCCCAATTCCCGTGCCCTACGCCTCGCTCAGTATTATGCCAACCTGCTAGCCGAATTGGGCGAACCGCATCAGATTCTTGATTTAGCCGAGCTTCCCTTAGATTTTACTACCACTGCGCTATATCATAATACCGGCCGCCACGATGAGTTCAACCGGTTGGTTTCACTTGCTGAGCAAGCTGACAAGCTCGTATTTATTGTTCCGGAGTATAATTGCTCATTCCCCGGTGTGCTGAAGGCATTCATTGATGGCCTCCCCTACCCGGGTGGTATCCGGGGCAAGAAGGCAGCACTAGTGGCTTATCGTCGGGTGGGCAAGGAGGGCAGCTGCCGCTTAACCACCTCACGGATGTGCTGATGTACCTGGGAACCGCCGTGCTACCCCAGCGCGTGCGTCTGCCCTTTATTGACCAACATCTAACTACTGAGGGGCAACTCACCGAGCCATTATATCAACAACTACTTCGTGAGCAAGTAACTCATCTGTTGGCTTTTTAGCACCTCCTTTTTCGCACAGAGAAGGCCAAAGGTCTTTTGACCTAGTAGCCTGTATCTTTAGTAATTCGTAGTTCAGCTCTCTGCTTGTGACGCGCCTTTCAGCCCATTTTCTGTTCGTGTCTCTCTTAGTTCAGACGTTTAGTCGAGAGCTGGCAGTACTGGGCCACTAGGTGCATAAGGAGCAGATAGTGCAGCTATTTTGCGTCAATAAGGATAACTAGCTTTTCAGTAACCTTGTTTGTGCTCAGTGAAGATGAAACTCCGTAAGATTTCCGCTATTTTCTTTTACCTGCTTTTCTCCAGTGCAGCTCTCACAAGCTGCAAGGAGGATAGTGATATGCAGCCCAAAGTTGGCACGCTAGACGTAGCAATTGACCACGTAGTTGGTACGGCTACTCTGGCTCTCAATATGGGTTCATATGCTACGCCTGCCGGTGACCAGTTCACCGTATCGACGTTCAAATACTACTTGTCCAACTTTACACTTAAGAAGGCCGATGGCACAACGTACCTAGTCCCAGAAAGCTATTATTTGGTGGACGAGGCAGTGCCAGCAAGTAAAGCTTTCACTTTATCGGGCATTCCGGCCGGGGACTACACTAGCTTATCTTTTACAATCGGTGTCGATAGTGCGCGTAACGTGGCCGGCGCTCAAACGGGTGCCCTCGACCCGCAGAAGAACATGTTCTGGTCGTGGAACACAGGCTACATCTTCACCAAACTAGAAGGCACTTCCCCACAAGCACCAAATACGGCGTTGGTATTCCATATTGGTGGTTTTAAAGCGCCCCACAATACTATCCGTACCATTTCGCCGTCGCTAAAAGGCGCTACCATTCAAGTCCAGGGCACCCAGACACCCACACTGCACTTGAAAGCGGACGTGTTAAAAATGTTCACCGGCCCTACTACCGTTCGCTTTGCCCGACTCTATAACACAATGGGCGGGGCTAACTCAGTGGTGGTTGCCGACAACCAAGCTGCGGGCATGTTTGTGGTAGACTATGTACACGCCAACTAGGCAAGAGCATGGCACGCTATTCTTGGATAGCCCTGCGCTGCGCCATTGCTTTAGCTAGTTTTTTCCTTGTTGGCTGCAATAAGGAAGGAACTAGCCCTGCCTGGGAAGTGCCCGGCGCTACGGTGCCCGCTAACTTTCCCGCTCCCGTATATGCTGCGGCTCAGAACCCGCCTACCCGTGAGGCATACGAGTTAGGTCGTACCCTTTTTTATGATACCCGCCTTTCCCGTACTGGTGCAGTTTCGTGCGGAAGTTGCCACCAGCAGTCGGGGGCTTTCGCTAACGCTGATCATCGCCTCAGTCAGGGGGTAGAAGGCCGGTTGGGTGCGCGAAATGCTCCTGCTTTGCAGAATCTTCGTTGGAAAACTAGCCTGCTCTGGGATGGAGGCGCTACCCACATCGAGACAATGCCTTTGGCTCCTATCACCGACCCACGGGAAATGGATGAGACCCTAGACAACGTGTTACAAAAGCTGAATGCTGACCCCGCCTACCAACAGCGGTTTGCACAAGTGTATGGAGAGCGGCCCATTACTTCCTATCAGTTTCTGCGGACGTTGGCGCAATTCACCGCAGCTCTTACTTCCGCCAATTCTCGCTACGACCACTATGTTCGGCACGAAGCCAATGGCGCACTGAGCGCAGCAGAGCTACGTGGCTGGCCACAGCACGCCAGAAGTGCGCACCTTGTCACGGCGGCGAGCTATTTACGGACGAGTCGTTTCGCAATAACGGTCTGGACGCTACGTTCCCCGCCGATTCGGGCCGCGCCCATATCACGGGGCGTCCCCAGGACGCAGGTCGCTTCAAAGTACCCAGCTTGCGTAATGTAGCCCTGACGGCCCCTTACATGCACGACGGCCGGTTTCACACCTTAGCACAAGTGCTAAACCACTACGCTAGTGATATGGTCGACTCCCCTACCCTCGACGCCCAATTTCGCCGCCCCAACGGTCAGTTAGGCATTAGCCTCTCCGAACAGGAAAAGAGCGACTTAGTGGCTTTTCTGCATACACTAACTGATAGCGCTTTTTTAGCTGACGCTCGATTAGCCGAGTAACTGTAAACCAAGGTGACAATGGCTACTCTGCTGCGGCTTTTGAGCGCCTAGCGCTGTAGCACTTCAAGAAAACCTCTGGCTTTACCAGCGCTACACCTCCCGCAGGCGTTTGCCCTGTTGGCGCACCCACAGCCGGTGCTTTGGCTCACCGATAACTTGTGCACTGTAGATGCCCCGATGGCCCGAGAACAAGTAGCTGACGACGCAAGCTATGCCGACATATATCCCGCAACCGTGCCCAAACAATTCCATGGCCATGAGCATGCACGCCAACGGCGTGTTGGCAGCCCCAGCAAACACAGCTACAAAGCCCATACCCGCTAGCAGGGCCATAGGAAGCGGCAATACGAGACCTAGTGCGTTGCCCAGCGTAGCACCCACAAAAAACAGCGGGGTTACTTCTCCACCTTTAAAACCAGCACCCAACGTAAGGGCCGTAAGTAGCAACTTAAGCAAAAAGGCATAAGCGGGCAGGGGCTCGTGAAATGCTGCTACTAGGGTAGGCACACCCAGGCCAATGTAGCGCGTAGTTCCCAGCGCCCACACGGCTAGCGCCACTACCATACCTCCCACCACTGGTCGCAGAGGTGGCCATTGAATAAGACGCTTAAAGACAGCCCCCATAGCGTGCGTAGTAGCTGCGAACAGCCGCCCTACTACTCCGAATGCAATACCGGCGGCGGCGGCGGCAAGCAAAGACGAAACTGATAGGGTTGGCACGATTAACAAAGGGTAGGAAGTATGGCCAACGCCCCAAGCTCGCGTAACATAGTCAGCACCAATAGCCGCCAGAAAGCTGGGTAGGATAGCATCATAGCGTAGCCGCCCGATGAAGAATACTTCCAGACCAAACACAGCACCAGCCAGTGGGGTACCAAATACAGAAGCAAAACCAGCGCTAATACCAGCAATAAGCAGCACTATCCGGTCGCGGCGGTGCAAATGTAGCAGCCGGGTAAGCTGATCGGCTAGTGCCCCGCCCATTTGCACCGCCGTGCCCTCACGGCCTGCGGAGCCCCCAAAAAAGTGCGTAAGCAGCGTACCCAGCAACACCAACGGGGCCATGCGCAGAGGCAGCACATTGCGCGGTTGGTGAATTTGATCCAGCAGCAAGTTGTTGCCGGCTTCCACTGAGCGGCCAACGTAATAGTACAGCAGCCCTACCAGCAATCCTCCTACTGGCAATAAGCCAATAATCCAGAGATGGGCTTCCCGCCACGCCGTTACCCAGTCCAGCGCTAGTAGGAAGCCTGCCGATGCTGTACCCGCCAAAATAGATACGCTACCACTGATAAGTCCCCACCGCCCGAGGTAGAGCAGCAACAACTTATACTCAGTAAGCAAGGTCAGCAAACGAGACTTCATACGGCGCAGGGTGCGAGGTTACCCGGCAAGCCCCGGGCAAGTAAAAGTACGCAACCCATTTCGGAGCGCTACCCCAGGAACCGATCCTGACACTCCTGGCGTTTGGGCTGCAAAAGTGCTACCTTGAGGTTTACTCTTCTGCTTATCTGTGTATGCTCCTGTCCTTTGCGCGCTTATCGTTTCGGTATTTGATCTTGCTGATACCGGGGCTTCTACTTGGTGCATGCGGCACAGATGGCAGTGGCACTGAGGAAGAAGATAATCCGTATGCCCCTACGCCTTATGCGCTGGCGCTACCCAAAAACCTACCCCAAACCGTAACCATACCCGCTTCTAACCCGCTGACAGTAGAAGGGGTAGAGCTAGGGCGGAAACTGTTCTACGAAGTCAAGCTTTCCCGAACAGGTACACAATCCTGCGGGAGCTGTCACCAGCAAAGCAAAGCCTTCACCGATGGGCTTGCGCACGCGGTAGGGGTAGAAGGAGCCCCTCACCCACGGGGGGCCATGTCTCTAGCAAATGTTCTGTGGGAAACCTCCCTAACGTGGGATGGCGCCTCTACCAGCTTGGAGCAACAAGCCCGTACCCCCATCGAGAATGCCGTCGAGATGCATCAACTGCTTGCCGACGGGGTGCGTAAACTTCAGCAGACGGAGCTCTACCCTCCCCTCTTTCAGAAAGCCTTTGGCAGTAGTACTATCACGGAGGATAATGTGCTGAAAGCCTTAGCGCAATTTGAGCGTACACTGATTTCTGCTAATTCCCGCTACGATAAGTATATCCGCAAGGAAGGCACGCTTACGCGCACCGAACAGCTTGGGCTAGCTGTGTTCAACAACCACCCCGGTGAAGTGGGCGGCATCTTTATCCGTGGTGGCACCTGCCATCATTGTCACCTTGATGCCACAGGGCTGTTTAGCTCTCCTGATTTCTTTAACAACGGCCTAGATGTAGCCTTTGCGGATGCAGGACGGGCTAGTGTCACCTCTTTGGCTACCGACCGGGGAAAATTCCGGGCTCCTACCCTGCGTAATATCGCACTTACGGCTCCTTACATGCACGATGGCCGCTTTCAAACGCTAGAGCAGGTACTGGACCATTATAATGAGCACGTGCTAGTCAATAGTCCTGGCGTGGACCCCAACGTCCTGCTGTCAAACACTCCTGGGGGCACTCACCTTGATCTTACTGCGGCTGAGAAAACTCAGCTTATTGCTTTTCTGCACACCCTTACCGATACAACTTTCATTAAAGACTCCCGTTTTTCTGACCCATTTAAACCATAGATAGTCCTCAGAAAGGGCAGTTATCAACTAGCAGTATAGCAATCTATTACAATAGACCAACTCATTTGTGCAGGAGTTTACTTGCCTTAGCTTGTGGTAAGAATTATTCTCGCAGTAGTCTAAACGTGCCTATAATATCGGTTATTCGCTCGCCTTACCGTAGAAGCAGTTGCCACTACTCGTTGGCTTTCCTGTATTTCCCCTATTACAGCTAGCTTCGTCCTTTCACTGCACCCTATGAAAATCATAGTCCCGTTTCTACTACTTGCAAGCTTAGCCGCATGTAGTACTGTCTCCTCTACCTCGTCTAGAGGGCGTACGCTTAGCCTGATCGGGAGATAGGAGAACCCAAACGTCCCTACTTATCTAGTGATACTGTTGTCACTGACACGGCGTCCGTTCCATCCTCAGCTCGTCCGTAGGGCTGCGCTAGTCACTACAACAGAAAAGGCCGCTATGGAAAACCACAGCGGCCTTTTCTGTTGTAGTGATAACAAGACTAGTTAGTCAACGTTGTCGTGCAAGAAGCGGTTGTCGCCCAGCAATTCGTTATCATCAGAGAGATTAAATCGGCTGATGTTCTGCTCTGAAGAAGGTACTACATTTTCCAGTTTCACTTGGCGGCGCAGGTAAGCCGGGGTTTCTAGCTGGTCTTTAATTGCATCATTCGTGAGGCCATTGCTCAGTTCCTGTAGTCGACGACGACGCTCCTCGGCCCGAGCATCCAAGGATGGGCGCGCGAGGGTATGATGCGTGGTAGCAGGAGGAGTAGGTTGCGGCGCGGGCTGAGCTACTGGCTGCTGAAACAAGATTGGATCAGGAGCTGGAGCTGATGGAGCCGACACAACCGGAGGCATATGGGCCACAGGGGCTGGCGAAGTTTCGAGGTCGAACTTAACCGGCTGGGGCTCCGGAACCACCGCAGGAGGCGGGCCAAACGTAGGAACTACGGGCACCGATGGCGCATCTTGACGGTCCCTGTCGAAGATGTTGATTTGGGGGTCATGCTGAGTTGCAGCAGATTCCGATTCACGAGGAACAACATTGGTGATGTTGTGCGCATCGCGAGCAAAACCAGTGGCAATAACCGTTACGCGGATGCTCTGGCCCAGCGTAGGGTCGATACCGTGACCAAAGATTACTTCAGCATTCTGACCTGCCTTGTCTTGGATGCACTCCGTGATTTCGGTGAGCTCATCCATTTCCAGTTCAGCCTGGTCGCCCGACATGATGCTGAGCAGAATACGCTGAGCGCCGTGAATATCGGTGTTGTTCAGCAGCGGCGAAGCAAGGGCCTCTTCCGCAGCACGCTGGGCGCGGTTCTCGCCCTCCGTGATGCTGCTCCCCATAACAGCCGCTCCCGAGTCCTTCATGACGGTTTTCACGTCTTCAAAGTCCACGTTCACATCAGCCGTTACCGTAATAATTTCGGCAATTGACTTTGCCGCCGTACTCAGCACGTTATCGGCTTTGGCGAATGCTGAACGAATAGGCAAGTTGCCGTAAATCTCACGCAGCTTATCGTTGAGAATTACCAGTACCGTATCGCAGTTATCACTTAGTTCCTTGATACCCTGCTCAGCTTGCTGACGCTTTTTCTTGCCTTCGAACATGAAGGGAGCCGTCACAATACCTACGGTAAGGATACCCAGCTCTTTTGCTACTTTGGCAATAACTGGGGCCGCACCCGTGCCCGTACCACCACCCATACCGGCCGTGATAAAGACCATTTTGGTACCATTGCTGAGCAACTCGCGGATCTGCTCACGGCTTTCAATAGCCGCTTGCTTGCCCCGCTCAGGATTAGCCCCAGCTCCCAGACCTTCGGTCAGGTCAGCGCCTATTTGCAAACGGTTGGGCACCGTCGAGGAAGCTAGCGCCTGCTTGTCGGTGTTGCAGATGATAAACTCCACATCCTTGATGCCCTGGCCAAACATGTGGTTGACGGCGTTGGAGCCGCCGCCCCCTACGCCAATCACCTTGATGATGGATTGGGACTGGGCCGGAATATCGAAAGTAAAATTCATGTGGTGGGGTCTTAGGGTCTTGGGGACTTGGGGTCTTGGCAACAGGTGCTTGAAGTCAGTTCAGTCATCATCAAATCAACAATAAACCAAGACCCCAAGTCCCTAAGACCCAAGTTACCTAATATTGCTTGTCGTCGAAATCATCGATCAGCAGCCCTTTGGTACGGCTGAGGATCTTTTGAAAAAAGTCGCCCGCACCGGAAGGCTTTTTCGGTTCAGGCGCTGGAGCCGGCTGCGGCGCAGCTTGGGCAACGGGAGCAGGCTGGGGTGCCGGGGCGGGCGTATTACGTACTTCCGGAGCCGGACGGTACGCAGGCTGCTCCTGGGGCTCCTCGTAGCCACGCTGGGCCAAACGGTCATCGAGGGACCGGTAGCCAGCTAACACAAGGCCCACGGTAGTAGCAAACATCGGCGACTTTACTGCCTCAATGCGGCTCTTCCCTAGGTGCTCGTTGGGGTAGCCGATCCGGGTATCCATACCCGTTACGTACTCCGTGAGCTGCACCAGGTTTTGCAGTTGCGAGCCACCACCCGTCAGTACGATTCCAGCAGCCAGTTTATCCTGGAATCCTAGCCGCTGAATCTCAGCGTACACGAGCTCCACGATTTCTTCCATCCGAGCCTCAATGATATAGGCGAGGTTCTTCAGGCTGATTTCCTTGGGTGCCCGGTCTCGCAGACCAGGAATGCTCACGATTTCGTATTCGCTGGCTTCCTCGGCAATAGCCTTTCCAAACTTCACCTTCAATTGCTCGGCTTGGTTCTGCATTACCAAGCAGCCCTGCTTGATGTCGCTGGTCACAATGTTACCACCGAAGGGCAGCACGGCAGCATGACGAATGATGCCATCTTTAAAGATAGCCAAGTCGGTAGTACCACCCCCAATATCAATCAGTGCTACGCCGGCCTCTTTCTCCTCGTCGCTGAGAACTGACATAGACGATGCCAAGGGCTCTAGAATCAAGTTATCGATTTCTAGACCCGCTTTCGTAACGCACTTATTGATATTGTTGATAGCTGTGCTCTGAGCCGTAATAATGTGGAAATTGCCCTCCAAGCGCACTCCCGACATGCCTACCGGATCCATAATTCCCTCCTCGTAATCTACCTTGTAATCCTGCGGCATTACATGGATGATTTCTGAGCCGGGTGGCGTTACCAATCGATACATATCGTTGGTAAGCCGGTTCACATCGTCAAGGGTGATTTCGCTATCCTGAGAGGCACGCGTGATGCTGCCATTGTGCTGCAGACTACGGATGTGCTGACCAGCAATACCCACGTTCACAACACCAATGTTGATTCCTGATTGCTCTTCTGCTTGGCGGATGGCTTTCTTAATGGCGTCAACCGTCTTGTCAATATTCGACACGATACCCCGCACTACGCCCTCCGACACAGCCTTACCCATGCCCAGTATCTCAAGCTTGCCGAACTCGTTTTTTCGCCCCACCAGAGCGCAGATTTTAGTGGTACCAATGTCGAGTCCGACTACAATTTTATCGTTTTGCATGGGAGGAGAGGCGAGGAAGTTGAGGTTGCTTGCAGGTAGGTAGTAGTCGAAAACGCTGATCCTAGGCGTTTTAGAAAGATAATCTTATTCGCAGATGATTTGGTCCTTGAACTCGACGTTGACGCGGTGGTACGTGTCCCAGCCCAGAACCGGAGGAATTTGACGGTAAAATACCATCAGTTTCGCAAATTTCTCCGAAATATTCTCAGGAAAGCCAAATTCTACTCGCTGGTCACCGACCTGTTGAGTGAAGGATAGCTTGCCGTTAGAACCGATGAAAACTTCGGCCACTTGCGCGCGCCAGAACGGTTTCTCATCAATATAACGCAGAAATTCCAGGTAGCGCTGTCCTGTGCTGTCACGGAAGAACCCGGCCGATAGCGGCTGGCCTCCTAATCGAGCTACCGGCACTACCCGGGCCGTAAACAGCGGTGATAGTGGTAGCTTTTCGCCCGCAGCATCGAGGTAGAAGTCTTGGCGGGAATCTGCGTGTACGAGACGAGCGATGGGACGGTTTTGCCGAACATCAGCATGCAGGTTACCGGCTAGGTCGCGGTACACCTGCGCATCTTTCACGAAGCTGTGCGCCTTCAGTCGAGCTTCCAAGGCTTTCAAGTTAAGATCAGCAGGGTCCGCTCCCTCTAGGCGGTCTTCTCCGTGGCGGGTGAGCAGGTTGGTTACTTCCCGCTCACTGATAAAGAAGTTGTTGAACTCGTTGCTAATGCGCACAATCACTCCTCCCACTGGCCGATGAGCCTGCCGTATACCGGCAAACAAGGTTAGCCCTACCAGTAAGGCAAGGCACCCCGTTGCAAACAGCAAGTGGTTGGCTTTACGCTTGAGCTCCATTCCAACGAATGTTCAAAATATTCTTTAATCTAGGCACAAGTTGATCGACGTCTCCAGCCCCAACAGTGCTAGTACGTCAAAATTCGGGTCGATTTTGGCATTCTGCAAAATTTCTTCCCGTGTTTGCACCGATTTTTGTGGTGCCGTTATTTGGGACAAAATTAATTCAGATGTTACCCCGGGCATAGGGAGCTCCCGGGCTGGGTAAATTTCCATCAGCACTACTTCATCAGCAAGGCTCAGACTTTCAGCGAATCCGGGAGCAAAGTCGCGGGTGCGGGAGAACAAGTGAGGCTGAAAAATCACGCGCAGCCGACGACCTGGGTAGAGGGCCCGCAGGGAACGAAGAAAGGCTTCTATTTCGCGTGGGTGGTGGGCATAATCGTCCACATAAATTTTTGGGGCCATGGCCGAGCCCGTCGTCAGGATGAACTCAAAGCGCCGCTTTACGCCACGGTAGGCCGCTACTGCTGTGCGCAGCTGCGCGGGCGTAAGGCCATAAAGCTGCGCAACACAGGCTGCCGCCAGCATATTCTCCACGTTATGGTAGCCCGGTACAGCAAGTGCTAACTCCTCCACGGTGCCTTGCGGGCCATGGAGTGCAAAACCAAACTGATGCCCCTGGGCAGTTATACTATCAGCATATAACTCTGGCCCCTCCTCCGGCGAAAGCCCGTAGCGAATGACACGCACACCCGTGGGCGCTGCCTGGGCCACGCTGGGGTCGGCCGTATGGTTGATAATTAGCGTGCCGCCGGGTTGAATCTGTCCTACAAATTGCCGGAATGATTCTACCAGTGCGTCCTTGTTGCCATAGATATCTAGATGGTCGGCATCGGTGCTCGTCACGATGGCTACCGTTGGGTGCAGGGTAAGAAAGCTACGGTCGTACTCATCAGCTTCCACACTACGGGGGTAGTATCGGCGGGTGAGCCGGGAGGCGGTAGTAGCAAGTTAGAACCTAGGTTCACGGAGATACCGCCGAGGAATGCGGCACTAGGCACGCCTGCGTGGTGAAGCAGGTGCGCTACCATGCTACTAGTGGTCGTCTTGCCATGGGTGCCGGCAACGGCAATAGTGGGACGCCCTTGCGTGAGCAGTCCTAGCACTTGGCTCCGCTTACGAATGTCATACCCTTGCTCGCGCAACCAAGCCCATTCCTGATGATCCTTGGGAATAGCGGGCGTGAGTACCACCAACGTCTGGCTGCGATGCTCGCGCACTGCGGCGGGGATATTCTCTACCGCGTCAGCGTAGTGCACCGCAATACCCTCAGCCGTTAGCGCTTCGGTGAGCGGCGTAACAGTTTTGTCGTACCCACTTACCGAGTGACCATTGGCTTGGAACCAGCGCGCCAGCGCCGACATTCCAATGCCGCCTATACCCAGAAAAAAGACGTGGGGAAAAGAGGCTACGGGGCTTGGGCTGGACATTGGATCAGGTGAAAAGGAGAAGTAGAAAATCAGGAGTTAACGGGAGTACCAACCAAGCGTAACAGCTCATCCACGATAGTGGTTGTGGCTTGCGGGCGAGCCAGTTGCCGGATGTTGGCGGCAAGCTTTTGCTGCTGAGATGGAGTAGCTAGCAACCGTAATGCTTCGTCGTACAGAGTGGTAGCTGCCTCAGCATCCTTCACCAGCAGCGCCGCGTCCTGGCGCACCAGGGCTAGCGCGTTCTTTGTTTGGTGGTCTTCCGCAACGTTGGGCGACGGCACTAGGATACTTGGTTTACCTGTGAGGCATAATTCCGAAACCGATAGGGCTCCGGCGCGGCTTACTACTACGTCGGCGGCGGCATAGGCAAGGTCCATTCGGCCAACAAACTCCAGGGCATTGAGATTGTAAGCCGCGAAAGGAGCCGCCTGTTGCTGCGCCTCTGGGTAGTATACCTTACCCGTCTGCCAAAGCAGCTGCACCCCTGCATCGCGCAAGCGTGGCAGAGCCGCCGCAGTGGCTTGGTTGAGCGTACGAGCGCCTAGGCTGCCACCAATGACGAGCAGCACCGGGCGGCTGGCATCCAGTCCGAAGAAGGAAAGCGCCTCAGCACGCTGCCCATCGGCTATTTCCATACGAACAGGATTACCGGTCAGTACCAGCTTATCCACCGGAAAAAATTGCTCCATCCCATCGTATGCCACGCAAATACGCTGGACTCGGCGGGCCAGCAGTTTGTTGACGAGGCCGGCGTAGGAGTTCTGCTCCTGAATCAGGGAGGGAATACCGCGCGACGTGCCCGCCAGCAGTACGGGCGCCGAAGCGTAGCCCCCCACCCCTACTATTGCGTCGGGCCGGAAGCCTTCAATCAGCTTGCCCGCCTTTCGTACGGCGCGCATCACTTTTATAGGGAACAGCAGGTTATCCGGCGTGAGGCGGCGTTGCAGGCCCGCAATATCGAGGCCTACAATCTGGTAGCCCGCCTCGGGCACGCGCGTCATCTCCATGCGGCCGTTGGCGCCCACAAAGAGTATTTCAGCATCGGGCTGACGACGTCGTAGCTCGTTGGCAATGGCCACTGCCGGGAAAATATGTCCGCCGGTGCCGCCGCCACTGATGATTACTTTCATGTGTTAAATGGTGATTGGCAGAAAGCAGATAAGTGCCTGAGCGCTTAGCTGCTTCCGGGCCAGCTTAGGCGTATTGGGATACTCGTGGTATGCGAATCGTATCCTCCGGCTCACCCACCATAGGGCGAATCTCCCGTTCGCCGCGGCTTACAGATAGGATGATACCAATGCTGATACCAGTGAAAATGAGGGACGTACCGCCCATACTCAGCAAGGGCAAAGGCAAGCCCGTAATGGGGCCCAGACCTACAGCTACCCCCATGTTCACCATGGCCTGTAGTACAAGACTAAAGCTCAGCCCCGCAGAAAGCAGCCCCCCAAAGGCGCCGTAGCTGTTCATTACGGTCTTCAGCCCCCGGTACAGGAAGGCGAGGTAGAGGAACAGCACTATTACTCCACCAAACAAGCCATATTCCTCAATAATGATGGCATAGATGAAGTCAGAATATGGGTGGGGCATGATGTTGCGCTCCGTGCTCTTACCGGGCCCCTTGCCAAAGATGCCACCGGTAGCCTCCGCTATGTACGCGTGTTCTAGTTGGAAGGGCACTGGTTTAGTAGGATCCGTGAAGTTCTCGATACGAGAAATTACCGTCTTGTAGCGCTGACCGGCTACCAAGCCCACGCCTCCTACTAGCACCCCAATGGCTACCATTACGGCCATCTGCTTGAGCGGCACCCGCCCAATAAACATAAGGAGCAGGCAGGTAGCAAATAGCAGCAACGCCGTGGAAGCGTTGGAAAGAATAATCAACCCACAGATAACTCCTACCCATAGCATTACCGGCAGTAGCGTGGTCTTAAAGTCGCCGACGTGCTGCTGACGACGGCTCAACATGGAAGCTAGGTGAGAAATCAGGGCCAGCTTGGCTAAGTCCGAAGGCTGGAAGGTTTGGTTGATAACCGGAATGGTAAGCCAGCGCGAAGCTTCGTTGATGTTCGAACCCATCACGAAGGTGAAAATCAGCAGTGGTACCGAGGCCAGCAGGGCGTAGAGCGACAAGCGGGAGTAATAGCGGTAGTCGATGCGATGTGCCAGCCACATAAAGAACAAGCCCACAAAGATGAGCCCAGTGTGCTTGAGCAAATAGTACTCGTTGTAATTGCCCTTCTTGTAGGCCAGCGTACCAGTGGAGGAGTACACGACCGCAATGGAGATAAACGAGAATAGCAGCACGATGCCCCACAGAATAGGGTCGCCCTTCAGGTTCTGCCGCAGCCAGTTGGTGATGGGTTCCATGTGGTGAAGTGATGAAGTGGTAAAGTACGCGCGCAACCGACCAGGGCCGGCCCGCTACTCGTTGGCTTCCGCGTTTGTTTGGTCGTCGGTGAGTGCTGCCACAGCCGCCATAAACTGGTGGCCCCGGTCTTCGTAGTTCCTAAATAGGTCAAAAGAAGCGCAGGCTGGGGACAGTAGCACTACATCGCCGGGAGCCGCCAGAGCGGCGGCGCGCTGCACAGCGTCGGTCATGCTGCGGGTTTCTTCTACATGCGGCACCACCGGCCCAAAGGTGGCCGTCAGCTTCTCGTTGTTTACTCCCAGACAGATCAGGGCCTTCACGCGGGTAGCCGCCAGCGGCAGCAGCGTGGAGTAATCATTTCCCTTATCGGTGCCCCCCGCAATCCAGATAATCGGGCGGTCAATGCCATCGAGGGCGTACCAGGCCGCCTCTACGTTGGTGGCTTTGCTGTCATTGATGAAGCGGGCACCGTTCAACTCGCCTGCTACTTGGAGCCGATGGCTCGCGTTTCGGAAGCTTGCCAGGTGCTTTTCTATTTCCGCACCCGAAATCCCGGCAATGCGGGCGCAAAGCACTGCGGCAAGGGTATTTTGCCGGTTGTGTTGCCCAATCAGTGGTGATGCCGTGGTACTAATTTCTTCGGTTGCGCTGTAGAAACCCGGCAGCATATCAATGCATAACCGGTCTTCCTCCATGTAGTAGCCCGCCAAGTGATAATCAGGGCGCTTGTGCAGGCTAAATGGCATCTGCCGCACAGGGCGTAGGGCGGCCTTGAAGTGCTGCTGGATATTCTCGTCGTCGGCGTTGTACACAAAGTAGCCGCTACTGTCCTGGTTGCGTACTATCCGCAACTTGGCCTGCGCATACTCCGCCATGGAGTAGTTGTACCGGTCGAGGTGGTCAGGAGTGATGTTCAGTAGGACAGATACCCAAGCCTGAAAAGTATACGTGTCGTCTAATTGAAAGGAACTCAGCTCTACCACGTAGTAGTCGAAGACATCCTCAATAACCTGCTCCGCCAAGCTATAGCCCACGTTGCCAGCTAGTCCTACCTTCAGACCTGCTTTCTTCAGCAAATGGTAGGTAAGCAGGGTGGTTGTGGTCTTGCCGTTGGTACCCGTGATGCAAATGCACCGGGCCCGCGTGTAGCGCCCAGCCAGCTCAATCTCTGAAATGATGGGCGTGTCTTGTTCGCGCAGTGCCTGGATAATGGGAGCCTTTTCCGGGATACCCGGGCTTTTTACTACTTCATCGGCGCGCAGGATTTGGTCTAGCGTGTGCTGGTTTTCCTCGAAAGGAATCCCGGCCGCCGTCAGCTTCTGCTTGTATACTTCCTGAATTGGGCTTTTGTCTGACACAAACACGGTGTGCCCTTTGGCCTGCGCAAGCAGCGCTGCCCCTATCCCACTTTCTGCAGCTCCTAGTACGACAATGTGCATAGATGTTCAGATTGCAATCCTCGCCGCAGCGAGAACTTTCATTAGCGTAGTTTCAAGGTTACCAGCGTCAATACGGCGAGCATAATGCTCACAATCCAGAAGCGCGACACGATTTTAGACTCGTGGTAGCCCAGCTTCTGGTAGTGGTGGTGCAGGGGCGACATGCGGAGCAAACGGCGGCCTTCCCCATACTTGCGCTTGGTGTACTTAAACCAGCTTACCTGCACCATCACCGAGAGGTTCTCAATCAGAAACACGCCGCACAGCACTGGAATCAGCAGCTCCTTGCGCACGATAATGGCTAGCACGGCAATGATACCGCCGATTGCGAGGGAGCCCGTATCACCCATAAAGACTTGGGCGGGATAGGAGTTATACCACAGAAAGCCCACACAAGCTCCCACGAAGGCAGTGCAGAAGATTACCAGTTCCCCAGAGTTCGGAATGAACATTACGTCGAGGTAGTCGGCCAGCAGGGCGTTACCACTCACGAAGCAGAAGATAGCCAGCGTGATGCCAATAATGGCTGAAGTACCTGCCGCTAAGCCATCAAGGCCATCGGTGATGTTGGCACCGTTGCTCACCGCGGTGATAATCAGGATGACGATGGGAATGTAGAAGAAGGCGTAGTACTCATTGAAAAAGTCGCCAGCCGTAGCAAACAGGTCGCCGTAGTTCAGCTCATTGTTCTTGAGGAAGGGCACCGTCGTAATCATCAGCTTCACATCTTGGTAGATGCCGCTGGCATCCACGGCCGAGAACGAGCCATTAGCTAAGGCATACTGGCGTACGGTCACGTCGTTGGAAAAGAACAGCACCCACCCCACCGTCACGCCTAACCCTACCTGGCCCAACACTTTAAAGCGACCGGCCAATCCTTCTTTGTCTTTCTTTACTACCTTAATATAGTCGTCTACGAAGCCAATCAGCCCCAGCCACACGGTGCTGAGCAGCATGAGCACGATGTAGATGTTGTCGAGCTTGGCAAACAGCAGCACCGGCACCAAGATGGCCAGCAGAATGATAAGCCCACCCATTGTAGGTGTGCCCTTTTTTTCATTCTGGCCTTGTAAGCCCAGGTCACGAATGGTTTCTCCAATCTGCTGGCGCTGAAGGGCCCGAATAAGCGGCGCCCCAAAGAACTGAGCAATAATGAGCGAAGTAACTACGGCCAACGCTGCCCGAAACGAAATGTATTGAAATACACCCGCGCCCGGCAGGTGATGCACTTTGTAGAGGTAATTGAAGAGGTAATACAACATGGGCGCGAGGTTCAGCAGTTGGGTTTCAGCGGCATTCCAAACTGCAAAGGTTTCGTTTTTTGGGTTGGGGTCAAAGGTTGTGTTTGTGCTGATTTTAGCCTATCCAAGACCTATCGCACGGTAGCCAGCGCCTTGGGCAGACTGTTTTGGAGCTGTTATTTCCCAAGTAGATCAAACATTTCTGTTAGCACCTGCTTGTCGTCGAACTCGGCCCGCACGCCTTTTACTTCCTGATAGGTTTCGTGGCCCTTACCTGCTACCAGTACAATGTCGCCTGGCTGGGCTAGGGCTACGGCCGTCTTGATGGCTTCGCGTCGGTCGGCAATGGTCAGCACTTTCCCCAAGTCCTCGACGGGCACACCGCCTTGCATTTGGGTTAGAATATCGTTGGGATCTTCAAAGCGGGGGTTGTCGGACGTCAGCACGGCGCGGTTGGAGAGCTGGGCGGCCAAGCGCGCCATAATGGGGCGCTTAGCCCCGTCGCGGTTGCCCCCGCAGCCCACCACCGTAATTACCTGCTGACTAGGCTGGCGAATGTCAGCAATGGTTTGAAGCACGTTTTCCAGCGCATCAGGCGTGTGCGCATAGTCTACAATGCCGGTGATGCGCACTTTAGAAGATACTACCGGCTCGAACCGACCAGGTGCTGATGTCAGGCCCGATAGTACTGTGAGCACTTCCGTCGAATCTTCCCCTAGCAGTACCGCCGCGCCATAAATAGCCAGCAAGTTGTAGGCATTGAATACTCCGATAAGACGAAACTGCACTTCCTGACCGTCAACCTCCAGGTGTAAGCCGTGCACAGCATTTTCTAGCAGCTTGCCCCGAAACGTCGCCGTTCCCCGCAACGAGTAGGATTCACGGCGGCCTACCACATTCTGCAGCATCACCGGACCGCGCTTATCGTCGGCATTCGTGAGGGCAAAGGCCGTTTTAGGTAGCATGTCGAAGAACCCCTTCTTGGCCTTGAGGTAGGCATCGAAGGTCCCGTGGTAATCGAGGTGGTCGTGCGTAAGATTGGTGAAGATACCGCCCGCAAACTGCAACCCCGTAATGCGGTGCTGCACTACGGCGTGGGAGCTAACTTCCATGAACACATGGGTGCACCCAGCCTTTAGCATGCGAGCTAGTAACTCGTTCAGACGGATGGCGTCGGGGGTAGTATGCGTAGCTGGAATTACCTGCTCGTCGATTTGGTTTTGCACCGTGCTCAGCAGGCCACAGTGGTAGCCTAGCTCCCGGAAGAGCTTGTGCAGCATAGTAGCGCAGGTGGTCTTGCCGTTAGTACCCGTCACACCCACCAACTGTAGCTTCCGCGAAGGATGTCCGTAGAACTCGGCGGCCATGCGGGCCATTGCCTCCGCGCTGTCGGCTACCTGCACGTAGATAGTGGTAGAGGCCAGGTCGGCCGGCAACTCCTCGGCTATTATTACCGCGGCCCCCTGCTCTACTGCTTTCGGAATAAACTGGTGACCATCGGTAGCGGTGCCGCGCAAGGCAAAGAACACGGTGCCAGGTCCGGCCTGGCGCGAGTCTAGCGTGAGGCCGCTAACAGAAACATCTGTAGCGCCATGCTGGGCTAGCACAACTACAGGAGCGAGGAGAGCGGAAAGAGCAGTAGCTTGATTCAAGGGTAGGTTGGGGCGATAAGGAAGGCGGGGCTAGCCTTCGCGTTTTTGTGTTGCAATTACCGTATGGGCGGCAAGAATTATCTTCTTCGGGAAACGACGGAGTTTACTAGTGCTTTGTCATTGCTCCCGACTGGGTCTTTCCTCCATGCGATGCCGTAGCCGTGGCGCTAGCCGATGTGGTACGCGGGCCGTGGCTATCAGCCATCGTAGCCATGCCGGGCGTGGGCGGCGCAGCCGGGACCGGAGTAGTTGCCCGCCCGCCAATGGGTTCTAGCTGCAGTAGTACCGTAGCTCCGCGCCGCACTGCCGAGCCAGCGGCTACGGACTGCGTTTTCACTCGGCCAGTTCCGAAAGAACGCACCCGCAGGCCCCGATTCTCTAGCAAAAACAAAGCGTCACGCAGTGTTAGGCCCTGCACATTGGGGACACGCCCAGGGCGTACTGCCAACGGCTTCAAGGACAGCTTTTCCGCTTCCGCGCCAGATGCGGTGCGCACCCAGTCATCGCCCTCGGTGGCTCCTTCGTGGCCAACCCCTAGTTGGGTAAATACCAGTGACAGTTCGTCCTGCATGCCGGCCTGCACCTGCGGCACCCGCGACCTGGCCTTGGGAGCCCGAGCCAGCAAAGGCCGCAGGCTGGCGGCGTCGCGCGCCATGGCTTTGTCGGCCACTTCCTTAAATACGGGAGCTGCTACTTCCGCCCCCGACCAGCCGCCGCGCTTAGGCGAGTCAACTACCACGATGCAGCTGTACTTGGGTTGGTCAGCGGGAAAGTAGCCGCAGAAGCTGGTGGAATACATCTTTGTGTACGCGCCATTTTTGAATTTCCAAGCCGTACCTGTTTTGCCAGCAATAAGGTAGTCGTTGGAGCGGATGCCCCGGGCCGTACCTTCGCTTACTACGCCTTCCATCATGGATCGCACCTTCTCCAAAGTCTCGTCAGAGCAGATTTTGGGGTTGAGTACCTGAGGCTCAAAGTGTTCCAGCACGTTGTCGGCCTGCTTAATTTCCTTTACAATCATGGGCTGCACCTTCACCCCGTTGTTGGCTACAGCATTATAAAACGCTAAAGTTTGGAGGGGTGCCAGCTTCAGTTCGTAGCCAATGCACATGGTAGTCAAGGAAGTACGGCTCCAGCTACGATCCTGAGGGTCTTTGATGTAGGGGCGCGCTTCGCCGGCCATCTGGAAGCCGAGAGGCTTATCAAGGCCAAAGCGCTTTAGGTAGTCCGTGTACCTATCGGGGTTGCGGCTAAACTGTCGGTCCACGAGCACGGCTACTCCAATGTTAGACGACTTCTCGAACACCTGCTTGATGGAGATGCGGCCGTTGGCATGGGTATCGGTCTTTACGGCTCCCCCAATTCGCATGGAACCCGTGTTGCCGGTGTTCACGGTATCGGTGAGGTCTAGGTCGTGGTTTTCCTCAAACACAGCCATCAATGAAGCCAGCTTAAACGTAGAGCCTGGCTCAGTACGGCCCTGGTCGGCAATGGCGTAATTGTAGTCTTCACGGTACACGCCATCAGCTACTTTACCCAAGTTAGCCACCGCCTTAATTTCGCCAGTCTTCACCTCCATGAGAATCACGCAGCCATACTGGGCATCGTTATCTACCAAGGATTTGTAAAGGGCATTTTCGGCCACGTCTTGCAGGTTGATATCAAGCGTGGTTTTGATGTCATAGCCCGGTTGAGGCTTTACTTCTGTACCATCATAAATAGGCTTGTTGCCGCCGGGTACTCGCTCGAACAGGGCTTCTCCGTCTTTGCCGGCCAAGTGGCGGTTAAAGGTGAATTCTAGCCCCGCACCGTTCTTGTCTTCATTGATAAAACCAATGGTACGCTGCGCCAGCCCGCCAAAAGGCCGGAAGCGTTTGTCTACCTTTTCAAAAATCACTCCGCCCTTGTTCTTGCCTTCCCGGAAGATAGGCCACTGAGCTAGCTCCTTTTTTTCTTGGAAGTTAATCTGCCGGGAGTTCAGGCGCAGGTAGCGCACCGGCGTCTTGGATTTCTTAGCATTCACCAGCCGACGCCGATACTCCCCTGGAGTTCTGTCCTGGAAGAAGTTAGAGAGCAGGTGTGCCAGGGAGTCTACCTTGCGGTCAAACAGATGGCTATCTACCACGCTGGGGTCCCAAGCTACCCGGTAGAAAGGCAGCGAAGTAGCCATAATGCTGCGGCCATCGGAGGCGAATATGTTGCCGCGGGTGGCAAACACGGTTGGTATACTACACGCCGCTCTTGCTCCAGGGCACGCCACTGTTCTCCCTGGGCAAATTGAATTTGGGTGACCTTCCACACAATGGCGCACGAAAACAGGCTGACGCCCAAAAACGCCAGCCGAATGCGGGTGACAATACTTTTTTTAACGTTTCCTTTCATTGCGGCGATGGGCAGAACGATTGGAAGATGAAGATTCACTGGAGGGCACCGGGTTGCCGTTCACGTCAACCCCGATGGGCATAGGCGGCGCGGCTTCCGCTACGCTGTCGTCATCGGACAACACGCGCTCAGAAGCGCGACGAATGGAGTCGGCCTTGGCGCGGGCCGACATAGCGGCTACGGAGTCCGCCGTCAGCAATGGCACTTCTTCGAGCCGAGCTTCGTCGATGCGGCCAGCGGGCACCGTAATGCGAAACGGAGGCGAGGAGCTTTCCACTAACCCATAAGCGGCCACCTTGCGCGCTACTTCGCTTTGCTTGCTGGCTTCCATATAATCGGAGGAAAGGGTGGTATAATCGGCGCGAAGATCTTCTGTTTCCAGCTTTAGCTTCTGGATGCTGCGGTTCATGCGTGTGGCGTAGTGCGTGTTACCGATGTACACCAGCGTCAGGAACATGATGAACAGCAAGTGGGGCAGGTAGCGCACCGGTAGCCCTTCCCGAAATAGACCATCAACGCGCGTAATGCGCTCTAGCAGCGTAAATACGCTCCATGTAGCCCGCTTTTGGGCCGCGGGCCTAGGGGTGCGGGGTGGCTTGGGCGCCGACGCGGGAGTGGGCTCCGGTTTCGGCTCGGGCGCACGTACCGGTTCAGGCACCACGGCGCGGGGCGCATTGGTACGAGGCTGGCTGGCGACGGGTCTGATCGTATTGGTAGCCACTGGAGTCAGTTATTCGGGGGCTATGGCTGAAGAGACAAGGTGATTAGCTTAGCTCTCCGACGGTTTGCAGTGCAAAACGCAGTTATTCGTAGCCCATTGTTTTTATTCATTTTTTACCGCTATCCGCAACTTAGCACTTCGGGCCCGCGGGTTGAGGGCCACTTCTTCGTCAGAGGCTTCTACTGGCTTGCGGGTCAGGGCATCAAAGGGCACATTGGTGCGGCCAAAGAGGTCCTTTTCTACTTCGCCAAAGAATTTACCCTTGGCAATGAAGTTTTTCACCAATCGGTCTTCCAAGGAGTGGTAGCTCATCACCACCAGCCGGCCGCCGGGGCGTAGCACCTGGGCCGTTTGGGTTAGCATTTCCTGGAGGGCGGTCATCTCGTCGTTAGCTTCGATGCGCAACGCCTGAAATACTTGAGCGAGGTATTTGTTTTCCTTACCGCGGGGCGTCACCGAAGCAATAGCCTTTTTGAGCCCTGCAATGGTTGAAATGGTTTGACCACGCCGGGCCGCCACCACGGTAGCGGCCAAGGTCCGAGCATTAGTTACTTCCCCGTACATGCCGAAGATGCGGTGCAGGTCGGCTTCGGAGTATTCGTTGATGATGTCAGAAGCCGACGTGTCGCCATCCTCCGCGTTCATGCGCATATCCAGAGGGCCATCGAAGCGGGTGCTGAAGCCTCGCTCGGGCGTGTCAAACTGATGCGAAGACACTCCTAAGTCTGCCAGCAGACCATCAACGGGCAGAGCGCCGCGCTGCTGCAAGGCGGCGTACAAGTCGCGGAAGTTGCTGCGAATAAATGTGAACTGCGGGCGGGCCAGCTTCTGGGCTTCCTGTTCAGCGTCGGCGTCCTGGTCGAAGCTGTAGAGATGGCCGGTGGTCAGGCGCTCAAGAATTCGAGCCGAGTGGCCGCCGCCCCCAAAGGTCACATCAACGTAGCGGCCACCAGGCTGCAAGTCCAGGCCTTCTAGGCACTCGCGCAGCATCACGGGGCGGTGGTATGCAGTATCGTTCTGGTAGTCGGGCAAGGTAGTGCTCATGCGGCCAGGGGGCCGCCAAGGCCGTTGTCGGTGGTAAGAAATTTTTGAGCCAGCTTCGAGAAGCTTTGCTGGTCTTTGATGAGGAAGTCATCGTAGAGGGCAGGGTCCCAGACTTCGCAGCGGTTGCCAAGGCCCACAATAATGGCTTCCTTTTCGATGCCGGCATAGCGGCGCATGGAACCCGGCAGCATAAACCGCCCAATGGTGTCTAGCTCCACTTCCGTCATTCCCCGGAAGAAATTGCGCTGAAATTGCCGGTACTCTTCGTTGAACTCATCCAGCGCCATCACCTTTTCGTGAATCACGCGCCACGCTGCCCGCGGGTACAGTACCAGGCAGGGTTCAAACCCTCGCACCAGTACCAATTGATTGCCGGACGCTTCCGGCAGATTGCCCTTTACCTTAGCCGGCAGCACCAGCCGACCCTTGGGGTCGAGCTTGCACTCGTATTCGCCGGAGAGGAGCAAGGACATGGGCAGGAGTAGTCATAGAAGCGGGTTATAGCAAAAGTACGGAACCCCTAGGAAAAGGCAACCACCTTTTACCATTTTCTACCACCAACTAAAAAGGCCATTAGCAACGCATAAATGCCCTTTTTGCCGGGTAGCCAAATCGAATAGCGCGGAACGCGAATAGCTTACCATCCACCCTTGACAGAATGTCAGACTTTATTTCTCTGCTTTGGTGGTAAACATCATTCACTAGAATCTTACGCTCAAACTCACGCTGTGTGGTGCTTGGTCCCGCTTGCTATGCCAGCAGTACTAGCGCTTAGTGTGTATCTTTGCAACTCCATGAAACGCCCGTTGCTACATCGGCTCTTCAGTGTCTGGCTGGCGCTGTTAGTTCTTGCCTCCTCGGTAGGCCTGACGGTGCAGCAGCATACTTGTCGGCAGAGCGGGCAGCACACGACGGCTATAATATTCAGCCCAGCTCGGCATGGCTGCCCGCCCACAACAGCCCCGAACCTACCTGCGTCCTCTCGCAACACGAAAGCCCAGCTCACAAAATCGTGCTGCGAGTTTGGGGCGCATTTCCACAAGCTGGATGCCTCGACGGTAGATGGGACGTGGGCGAAGGCTCCCCTGCCCCCTCTTGCTCTACACTGGCCTGTAGCTTTTTCGTGGGCAGCACTAGCGGTTAGCACCGCCTTACCGGGCACTGAAAAGTGGCATGCTGGTGATACCTCTCCTCCACTGCGCGCGGGCCGGGCACTGTTATTTTTCGTGTGCACCCTCATTGTATAGAAGAGCTTACTACCGTGTAGTAGTCACTGAGCTACCTTTGGGGTAGCCGGTGCCTCCTTTTCAGAAAGCACTTCTAATGTACTGACAACATGCACGTTTCTTCCGGGTTACGCATGCTGGTTGCGCCGGGTGTTATGCTACTGGCTGCAACGGCAATGGCCCAAACGCCCGACCCATCCGTGGCGGCCATTCGCGGGCAAGTGGTGGACGCCGCCTCCCGAGCTCCCCTTCCGGGCGCCCTTGTGCGGTGGCTAAGCTCTCCTACCGAGGCTACCACTACGGACGCCCAAGGTACCTTTTCCCTGACCCGACCGGCCCGCGCCACCAACGGCCAACTCATCATCAGTTCGCTGGGCTACCGGGCCGATACTGTGGTAGTAGGTGGCAGTGGGTACTTACGCCTGACCCTGCGGACAGCTACCGAACTCAACAGTGTGGTGGTAGAGGGCCGGGCTCCGTCCTACTCTGGGCTCACACCCACCAACACCCAGGTCATCACCAGCCGCGACCTAACTAAATCGGCGTGCTGCAACTTGGCGGAGAGCTTCGAAACCAACGCATCGGTGGAAGTATCTACCACCGATGCCGTATCTGGGGCGAAGCAAATCCAACTGCTAGGCTTAGATGGCGCCTATTCCCTCCTCACCGTAGATAACCTGCCGGCGCTGCGAGGATTAGCCACGCCATATCGCCTGGGTTACCTGGCGGGTCCTTGGATCGAAAGCATCGATATCATCAAAGGGATGGGCTCCGTGGTGAATGGTTACGAAAGCATATCGGGGCAAGTGAACGTGCGCCTTAAAGAGCCCGACACTGCCGAGCGCCTGCTATTCAATATCTATGGCAACGACCTAGGTAAGTTCGACGTGAACCTAAACCTAGCCACACCCCTCACTAAGAAGCTCAGCACTACTCTGCTCCTGCACACCGACCATCTGGGTCGCCGCGTAGATCGTAATGATGACGGCTTTCTAGATCTTCCCCTTGCCACGCAGTACAACCTATTCAATAAGTGGAAGTACAAGTCGGGCACGGGGCTCGTAACAGAAGTTGGCTTGGGTGCCCTGCGCGAAACCCGTCAGGGCGGGCAGGTAGCCTACCGTCAGGATGCCCCCGTAGGCTACTACGGCACTACCCAAACAACTACCCGCTACACGGGGTACGCCAAAACTAGCTATACCTGGCCGGGCCGGCCCTACCAAAGTCTGGGGTTGCTCGTGAGCGGCACCAGCCACCAGTTTGACTCGCGCTACGGCTTGCGGACGTACGACGGCACCCAGCGTACTGGCTTCGCCACACTCTTGTTTCAAAGCATTGTGAGTACCACCGCGCACACGTACCGTGCTGGCCTTAGCTACCTCCACGACAACTACCGGGAGGTGTACCAGACTGGATTTATCTCACCTACTGAGACGCCAGCTGAGCGCTACGCCCGCGAACATCGTAACCGTCTGGAGCAGGTGCCGGGTGCTTTTGCTGAATATACTTACCAGAATGCCCGCAACCTGACCGTGGTAACGGGCGTGCGCCTCGACCGCCACAACCTCTACGGCTGGTACCTGACGCCACGGCTGAATGTGAAGTACGACGCAGCTAAGAATACCGTGCTGCGCTTAGCGGCGGGTCGTGGTTTCCGCACGGCTAATCCCATTGCCGAGAATGCGGGTATGCTGGTTAGCTCGCGGGAGTTCGTGATTAGCCCCGCTTTGCGCCCCGAAACTGCCTGGAACTCAGGAGGCTCTTTCACGCAGTACTTCACGTTTTTCAGCCGCCCGGCTACGTTTGTCACCGACTATTACCACACTGAATTTCAGAATCAGGTAGTGGCGGACCCCTACACGGCGGCCGACCAAATGCTGATTGCGAACCTTGAGCCCAGTGGGCGCTCTTTTTCCCGCAGCTTCCAGACGGAAGTACAGGTAGAGCCCGTGAAGGGCCTGCACGCAAAGGCAGCCTACAAATACTTGGATGTGCGCACTACCTACGCGGGTGAACTGCTACCGAAAGTACTAACGCCTAAGCACCGCGTATTTTTCAATGTGGGCTATGCCACGGCCTTCGATAAATGGCGCGCCGACTTCACAGTACAAGGGTTTGGGAGGCGCCCCCTGGCGCATTCCCCCGCCAGTGCTGGCCACCAGCACGGCGTCACGGAGGGCATGCTTCCCTATGCCCCACGCTATGCTTTGCTCAATACTCAACTAACCCGGGCCTTTAAGCGGTGGGAGGTGTATGCAGGCGTCGAGAATCTGACTAACTACCGCCAGCCCACGCCCATTAGTGGAGCCTACGCACCGTTCGGACCAGATTTTGATGCGGCCATGATTTGGGGGCCAGTGTACGGACGGCTAGTTTATAGCGGCTTGCGCTTTACCCTCGATTAACCCCACACGACATGTGGGCCCGGCCTAGCTTTGCACGGGCATTTTTTACCTTACTCTGTTGTTTCCCTGGCGTACGCGTCTTCACTCCTTTACCTCATGAAAATCCTTTCATCCCTTCTGCTTGCCTTATTCTTCTTCACCGCGCAGGCTACCCAAGCCCAGCAAGCTAAGCCTAAGGGCACCGCTACTGAGCAAGTGAAGTTCAAGACATCGGCCGTGTGCGATATGTGCAAGGCCCGCCTTGAAAAGAGCCTCGCCTACGAGAAAGGTGTACAAGCGGCTTCCCTTGATGTACCTACTCAAGTCCTTACCGTGACGTATCGCCCCGAGAAAACGACTCCCACCGCGCTACGCACGGCCGTGCAGGCTACTGGCTATGATGCCGATGATCAGCCGGCCAACGCCCGCGCGTACGACCGGCTGCCCGACTGCTGCAAAAAGACCAACGCCGTTCACTCCGACGGCGGCCACTAAGCACACATGTTTTTTGCCAACAGCAAGGCCCGGGGCTCTCGCTCTGGGCCTTGCTGTTGATATCTAGAGGACACAACATCTTGATTCAGGCGGGCAGATCAGGACTAGTCTCCACTTCAAACGACAGAATGGCGGTGAATGCAAGCGGCCGGGTAAGGCGCCGACGGTTGGTTCCGGATACTTCGAGCGTAAACCAATCGGCCCGTAGAAACTCAAGTAGGTTTGGTTGCCCCAGCAGTTCCATGCCAATATGCGTGGTATGTATTTGCCGGGAGGAAAAGGCCGCCACTGGCACCTTCTGATTATTTGCCGTCAGAAAGCAGCTTCCGGTATCAAGTGCGCCGAGCGTTGGGGTGCCCCGCCCAATAGGATAGTTCGGATCGGGCGACCATTCTAAGCGCGCCTCGCGTAGCCACACCGCCGATATACCCGGGCGAGTCAGCTCCGTCAGGCAAGGTAGCGTGCCCGGCAGCGTAGCCTCGCAGAGAAAGATTAAGTCCATTCCTGGATCAATACGCATGTTGATAGCGCGTGTATTGGTCCCGAAGGCAGAGCGCAAAGAGCGCCGTAGGCCTTCATGATGCGCAATAGTCAGGTCAACCCCTAACACTACTGCTGGTAGTGGGGGGCCAGAACTCGGGAGTAATCGGTTCATACGTGGTGCAACAGGCAGGTGGAGGATCTGACACCACGGCACGAGGTGCTATTTCACCAGCAACAGCAAGCAGAACAGCAAACTCCGGGGTGCCTATTCAGAAGGTACATACGTGATATGCAAATACTTGAATGAAATATAGCAAACTAACCTAGGGGTATATTAACGCATACTATAGGTAGGTCAATATTGTTATATTTTTAATAATTCATAGAACAAATTAGATTTACAGAGTATATTCACACCCTCAGTTCTGTGCTTACCCGCTCCTATGAAGATTACTTGTCTACTTCTTGATGACGATCCGCTTGTGCTAGAGCTGTTGCAGGCGTACGCCACCATGACGGACATTTTAGAAGTAAAGGCTGCTTTTACTGATCCGCTTGACGCTCACCGCTTTCTGCTAGAACAGCAAGTGCAAGTGCTGTTTTCAGACGTTACCATGCCTCACCTTTCAGGCATTGACTTAGTGCGCTCCTTGCAGCAGCCTCCTTTGGTAGTCCTCATGACCTCGTACCCCCAGTACGCCATGGAAGGCTTCAACCTTGATGTAATTGATTTTCTGCTCAAGCCTATCTCCCTCGACCGGTTTCTGAAGGCAGTTAATAAGGTAAGCAGCATCTTGCGGGCCAACGCTCGGGAGGCCGTTCCCGCAGTGGATACAAGCGCGGGGCTAGGGTCTTTCTTTATCCGCACTGATGCGCAGTTCGTGCGCCTTCACTACCGGGAAGTGCTCTACATTGAAGCCCTCAAGGATTTTACGAAGATCAACACTTCAGATGGTCGTACCCATCTCGCCCTGGTAAACCTGAAAAACATTGAAGAGCAGCTACCACCAGGCTTATTTGTTCGCACGCACCGCTCATATCTAGTCAATGCCGCTCATATTGAAACGGTTAGCAATCTAGAAGTGAAAGTGGGCGGGCACGCGTTACCACTGGGCCAAACGTACCGCGAGCGAGTGACGGAGCGCATTGTGAACCGCTCTCTTATCCGGCGTCAGCATTAAGCTTTACAGTGCAAGTTATTGGCTTGCGGCTTCCTTAGCCCGCCAGAGCCGCCACCACGGTAGGTAAGGCTGATCGTGATGCTCGTAGTGGTAGCCGAAAAAATAACAACTCGCAAAAGCCCACACGTGGTGCCGAAACTGCGTGCGCGATTTGTGCGGGTTATCGACGGCATGTTCACCCCGATGGGCAGGTAGGTGCCAAAGAAAAACAGTTGCATAGTTGCCAGCACAGCGGGCACCATCCAAAAACCAATCACATTGGCCTGCGGAAACCAGTATTTCAGCAAGTTATAGGTTGCCGCCATCAGCACAATCTGCCATACTGTGACGTAATTCCAGGCAAAACGAACAAACCAAGCCACGAAGCTTACGTGCTTACCGTCGTGAAAATCCGGGTCGTCTTCCGTAGCCACGTGCCGATGATGTGCATGGTGCTTGGGTAGCATTCGAGGAAACCAGTTGTAGGCAAACAACAAGGCTGTCAGCGTACCAACGGCATTATTCAAGCGCTTGTTGGGGCTTACCACGCCATGCATGGCATCGTGAGCAGTGATAAACAGCCCCGTATACAGGTGGGTTTGCAGTAAGGCCAACAGATAGGGCCAAGGGGTACGCCAATTGGGTTGGTAGAAAGCCAGCAAAAACACAAGCAGCCCAGCCCAAGCTCCTAGCACCAAGCCTGCCATTAGTACTCCTTTGCTTCCCAGAGGGGCAGGCTTCACCCGTTGCATGGGCGAGGCGACTTGCGAATGAGCAGAAGTAGTAAGCATTGAGCTAAGAAACGCGGGCGAAACAGAAAAAGGTGCCAGTAAAAGTACGCAGGCCTTTTGCCAGGTACGGGCTATAGTGCTACTAGCGCATCCCGCACCTGCTCCATTTGCCACATGGGTGTGCTAGTGGCACCACAAATTCCTACCGACTGCCCTGGGTAAAACCAGTTGGCGCAGATTTCATCTACTTTAGAAATAAAGTGGGTGTTCGGGTTTGTGTCTTTGCACACTTGGTAAAGCACTTTGCCATTTGAGCTTTTGGTGCCCGACACAAACACTACCTGGTCGAATTGCGCGGCGAAGCGCCGCAAGTCTTTGTCGCGGTTGCTTACCTGCCGACAAATGGTATCGTTGGCATTGACTTGGTAGCCGCGCTGCTCTAGCTCATCTTTAATGCGGTAGAATGAATCGGTACTCTTGGTCGTCTGGCTATAGAGCGTGATATTTTCGGGTAGCTCGTGGCGCAAAAGCTCCTCAAAGCTCTCAAAAACCACTGCCTCGCCGCTGGTTTGCCCTAGCAGCCCACGCACTTCGGCGTGGCCATGTTTACCGTAAATGAAAATGCGCTCCTGCTTATCGTAACTGGTTTTAATGCGGTTCTGGAGCTTCAGCACAACTGGGCAGGATGCATCAATCAGAGTCAGTCGGTTTTCCAGGGCTTTCTGATAGGTGCTGGGTGGCTCTCCGTGGGCCCGGATGAGCACGGCCTCATCACGCAGCTCATTGAACTGCTCATAGCCGATAATGCGCAGGCCACGCTGCTCTAGGCGTTCTACTTCCTCATCGTTGTGCACAATGTCGCCGAGGCAATACAGGTAGCCCTGCTCATCCAGAAGGTCCTCCGCCATCTGGATAGCATAAATAACGCCGAAGCAAAAGCCGGAATTGGGGTCGATACGGACGCTCAGATGGTGCGGCATAACGGCGAAATAACCAGAGAAATGGGGAGAAGGTTGCAGATTAGGAAGGGAGCTACGTGTACTTATACGGTTCGGCTTGACTCAGGATAGCCATTAGCCAACTCTGCGTACTAATAAAGTTAGATTATTCTCTATTGTTCAGATTCAACTTCTATATTATTCTACTACTCAACTTATTTGCTAAGCTGCCCGCTGAGAGCTTTGCGCTAAAAAATACGCAGGGCAAGCCTGCAGAAAGCCTGTGTTGTGCAGTCTCCCGTTGGCTTGCCCTATACTAGGACGAGAATCTAAACATTCTGTTACGTCCTGCCTACTTAGCTACTTACCTTGCAGGGGCCCAAATGCCTTGCGGGCCTCCAAGTCTCGAATGACTTTCTCTTCTACAGGGCTGGCGCGTAAGATGGCCTGGTCGCGCCAGAACTGCGCATTGTACGGCTGCTTCATTACCTTCTTCAGGTCATCGTAATTGACGCCCGTGGTACGGTAGGCGCGGCCCGCCGGCTTACCCGTGTAGTCGTACACGAAGAAATTGCCTTCCACGTGCGTCGTATCTGCCTTGTTTTGAAAACGCAGCACAATGGTTTCCTCCGCGCGAGTAGACGACAAGCGCGTGAGGGAATCAGCCACCGGTACGAAATCGGAAACCATGCGGAAGGTCTGCGAGTCAAGGGTAGTACCCTCCCCAAACTGGTAGCTGGTTAAATTACCAATGGGCACCCGCGACTCTAGGCGCCGTAGCGCAGCGGTGTTCAGGTCGAGGTACAAGGTGCCTTCAGAAGCGGGCTGTCCCAGGCTGGGGCGCGGCGCGTAGTCAATGACGGCCGTTTCCTGTCCCCGTTCTTGCAACACCTCCCGCAGCCGGAAGGTAAACTGCTGGGTGGCCAATGGGCTTAGAGGTACCGCCAGCGTACGACGGCTAGGCTTGGGCTCGAATACAGGAATCAGCCGCACTGCGGCCGAAAAATTTATCATATCAACGCCCTGCTTGTTGGGCACGGTGCCGTAGCGAGCCTGCTCCAGCTGCCAGCCTTCTACGTGCTGGTTGCTAAGGCGCACGGTGTAAAACGCATCCAGAAACTCGTTGTACTGACCGTTATGGCGCTGTTTCTGGCGGTAGAAAGCTTTGCCGTAATGCTCGTCGCGGGCGTGGCGCACTAGCTTGGCATAAGCCCGCTGCACCAGTTCTGCTGCTACCTGCTCGGGGTTGCGCACCCGCACTTCGGGCAGGGCCACCGTGCTGGCTTTCAATACAATATTTAAGGGGGCAGCACCAGCAGGAACGGGTACAACAGTTGTTTGGTACCCCATGCTTAGCACGACAATCTCGCGGGGTTGGGTGGCGAGCCGTAGCGTGAACTCGCCCGCTTCGTTGGTAGAAGTGCCGGGCTCATTGCCTCGCAACCCAACCGTAGCATACGGTACCGGCCGCTTTTGCTCGTCGGTGACGCGGCCCGTAATGCGAACTTGCTGGGCCTGTACGGCAGTAGTGGTAGCGAGAAGGGAAAGGAGAAAGAGTTGTTTCATCTGCCGGGAAAAGGATGGACGACACGTTGGCTCGTTTAATACCGTGCCGAAGTGCTACCTGAAACGTTGACGGCGGGATTTTGTATATACAGCCGCCCCAACTTCCCCGCTATGTAGCCGCAGATCAGAATTTTCCGAATGTATTTCTACCCTCGAAATCCCGAATTACCTCTTGCTCTACGGGGCTAGCCAGCAATACTTCATTCTGCTGCCAAAACTGGGGATTGTACGCCTTGGCTTTTACCTGCTCCATATCATCGGAGTGCCTACCTACATCCTCGTAGGCATGGCCTGGCAAGCGCCCGGTATACTGGTAGAAAAAGAGGTAGGCTGATATGCGGGTACTATCTGGCTGCCCCCCGGCCCGGCCCATAACGATGGTAGCCTCAGCGCGGGTACTCGTCAGCCGTGAGAGGGAATCGCCCACGGGGGTGAACTCCGCCGCCAGCCAGAATTTGTCGCTCAGGCGCTGATAGTCGCCGTTGCTTTTCATAGTAATCATGCTAGTCAGCGGCAGGGCTTGTTCCTGGCGGCGCACCACAGCCGTTTTCATGTCAATGTAAAGTGTGCCTGAGCTGGCCGGCTTGTGCACTTCCGGGCGGGGTGCAAAGTCGATAACCGCCGTTTCGCGGCCTGCTTCACTGAGTATGGTGCGCAACGTGAAGCGAAAGTTGCTGGTAGGATCTTGCCCTAGGGGCACGAGCAGCTTCTCGCGAAAGGCGTGGCGACTATATACCGGCACCCGACGGATAATAGTCGAAAAGTTGCGAAACACGAAGCCTCCCGGCACATATGCATAGCGCGACTCACCTAAGTCCCAGCCTTCAATTACGCGGTTAGAAAACTTTACGTCGTAAAAGGCATCGAAGAATTCTCGGTAGCGCCCATTCTGCCGGGTTTTTTGGCGGTAGAAGGCTTTGCCGTAATACAAGTCTTGCTGATGGCGTAGCAATTTAGCGGCGGCCCGCATTACTAGTTCCTCCGCTACTTTGTTGGGGTTACGCACTGTTACTTCGGGTAGAGCGACAGCGCTGGCCTTCAGCACTACGTGTACTGGAGTTTGGGCTGTGGTCACCACAGCTTCAGCCCGGCCGTAGCCCATGCTTAGCACCACCATGCGCTGGGGCAAGGCCGGAGCCTGCAAGCTAAACTCACCTACTTCATTGGTAGCTGTCCCCGTGGAGCCATCTACCCACCCTACAGTAGCATACGGAACGGGCTGCTGTTGTTCATCTACTACTTTACCTTTCACCACTGTTTGGCTTAGCCCCGGCAGCTGTAGTAGGAGCAGCAATATCACACTCAGAATCGTACGCATCGGTTGAATAGCACTTACAGTATAGAGCCTGCTAGATATAAAAAAAGCTCCCATAACGGGAGCTTTCTTCAATTAAAACTACGCTAAGTGTAAAGGCAACCTTGGCCGTCTTACAGTTGCGTCAGCTTCTGAGCATCGGCCTCTGATACGTGGCCGCGGTCTACCATAAAGTTGCGTACTAGCGCAAACGATTCGGCATCGAGGCCCGACTTAGGATGCTGTAGTAGCATGCTCACCAAGAACTGGCGGTCTTCCTCTACATGCGGGCTCAAGCCCAAGAAAGCGGGCAAGTTGCTTTCTACACTTAAGCGCAGAAAGCGGATTTCCGGATTATCCGCGTCTAGCTTCACAGCTTGGTCAAACAGCTTATTTGCGTTTTGCACGTAAGTGAGCTTGTTGAACATAGAAGCATCGCGGGCCCGAATGGCTTCGGCGGCAGCTTTATATCCTAGCACCACGGCATCCTGCTTGTCGTAGGCAGCCATAAGCTTGTAGAACTTCTCGCCAGCCTCTTTACTCGTAGCGGCTTGCTGATACTGGCGGCGGAGGTTAGTGACGGAATATGGATTGGCGTCTGACACGAGGGTGGAAAGGAGCAAAAACAGTGTAAGGAAAAAGGAAAGGAGCAGCTTCACAGATGGAGGAATTCGTGACGAGATGAGCACAGCAACATGCCGGCAGTACACCGGAACTGCTGGAATCGTGCCCAAAATTCACACTCCCCTACTCATCTACCAAACCAGGCCCTTAGATAGCGCGCATTCGGTAGCGGAAGTATGACCCCAGCAACAACAGCAGTTTCGTGTTGTCTGGTACGCGCACCCGCTGGCCAAGGATATGTTGAGCTGGCAGCTGGCGAATCTTATGGAAGAGCTTGAGGTAATACACGTAAGCCAAGTAAACGCCCAGCCGAGCTGCTCGCGGCAGCTGCACAATGCCCGCGTAGCCCGCCTCAAAATCAGCCCGAATATCAGCTTCAATTTCGCGCTTTACTTGGTCATCGAAGGCCTCGTACTGTACTCCGGGGAAGTACACCCGGCCGCGCTCTTCGTAATCGGAGCGGATATCGCGCAGGAAGTTTACCTTCTGAAAAGCAGCTCCCAGCCGGCAAGCCGACGCGCGCAGGTGGGTAAACATGGCCTCGTCGCCCTCGCAGAAAATGCGCAAGCACATCAGTCCTACCACTTCCGCCGAGCCGTAAATATATTTTTCGTACAACGACTGATTGTAGCTGCGGTCGTCAAGGTCCATCTCCATGCTATAGAGAAAGGCATCCAAAAATTCCCGGTCGATCCGGTACTGGTGTACGACGTGCTGAAACGCGTGCAACACGGGGTTTAGGCTGAACCCCGTAGCCAAGGCGGCATCCGTTTGCTGTCGAAACTCGGCAAACAGAGCCGCTTTGTCGCGGTCATGAAAGGTGTCCACGATTTCATCGGCCCAGCGCACCCATCCATACACGGCGTACACGGGCAGATGAAACCGCCGGTCGAGGGTCCGGATGCCCAGCGTGAAGGAGGTACTATAACGCGTAGTAATTAGCTTACTGCACGCTAAACTGGTTTCCGTAAATAGCTGAACGTGGTCCACTTGATGGTAATTAAAAACGGAGAAGCATACGGGGTGAAGTGCTACTGATAAGCCCCTCAATAGGAAGAAATGTCAAGCAGCTAATATCAACGCCTCACGGCAGGGATATACGGCGGCGGTTACTTCCTGAGAGAGAACTCCTTCTCTACTTCCTGGGCCACTACCTGGCCGGAAATAAGCGAAGGTGGCACACCTGGTCCGGGTACGGTAAGCTGGCCAGTAAAATACAGATTCCGCACCTTTTTACTTTTGAGCGTGGGCTTTAGCACCGCCGTCTGGCGCAAGGTGTTCGCCAGCCCATAAGCATTGCCTTTGTAGCTGTTGTAGTCCTGCACAAAGTCCTGGTGGGCGTAGCTGCGCTTGTACACTACCGCGTCGCGGATGGTGGTGCCGCAGTGTTGCTCCAAGCGGGCCATAATCAGGTTGTAGTAGTACTCCCGGGTTTCTTCCGGATCAGACAAGTTGGGAGCTACCGGAATCAGCAGAAATAGATTTTCGCAGCCCTCCGGCGCCACCGTAGAGTCGGTTTGCGACGGCGCCGAAACGTAGAACAGCGGTCGGCTGGGCCACTTAGGGTCATCGTAGATTTCCTGAGCGTGCACGGTCAGGTCTTCATCGAAGAACAAGTTGTGGTGGCGCAGCTTGGGAAGGCGCTTGTTTACGCCCACGTAAAAGAGCAGCGACGAGGGCGCCATCGTGCGCGAATCCCAGTAGGCTTCGTTGTAGTGGCGCCACTGGGGTGCCAGTAGGTGCTGCTCGGCGTGGTGGTAGTCGGCCCCGGCTACTACCACGTCGGCCGGCCGGAAGCCCGCGGAGGTTTGCACACCGGTAGCCCGGCCATTCTCCACTACTATTTCTTGCACGGGCGTATTGTATTCCAGTTGCACGCCTCGCTCCTGAGCCAAGGCAACCATACCTTCCACAATCTTGTGCATGCCTCCCAAGGGATACCACGTTCCCAAGGCCAAATCGGCGTAGTTCATCAGCGAATACAGCGCCGGCGTATTCTCTGATGTGGCTCCCAGAAATAGAATAGGAAACTCCACTAACTCCAACAGACGCGGGTTCTTGAAGAACTTGCGCACGTGCTTGTGCATGCTCTGCAAGATGTCGAGGCGCAGAGCGTCAACCAAGAGACGGGGGTCGGCAAACTCAAGCAAAGAGCGCCCCGGCATGTGCACAAATTTGCCAATGCCTACCTCATATTTATACGCCGCCTGCCGCAGAAATTCGTCGAGGCGCGCCCCACTCCCGGGCTCATAGCGCTCAAACAACTGGCGCAGCTCGCTCATAGCGGCTGGGATGTCAACCGTTTCGGCGCCTTTGAAAATTACTTGATATGATGGATCCAGGCGCACCAAATCGTAGTAGTCAGCTACCTTCTTGCCAAATCGGGCAAAGTACTGCTCAAAAATATTGGGCATCCAGTACCAGCTTGGCCCCATGTCAAACGTAAAGCCCGCAGCCTTAAACACTCTGGCTCGACCACCTGGCCCCTCATTCTTCTCTAATATGGTGACGTGGTAGCCGCGTTGGGCCAGCGAAGTAGCCGCCGCCAGTCCGGCAAAGCCAGCTCCGATTACGATAACGTTTTTGGTAGTGGTGGGGGTAGTAGATGACAACGGAAAGGGCGTTTGAGGAAGCTGAACTGCAAGCTACAATTTGATGGGCATACGCAAATGTTTCAGTGATGGCCGCCAATGGGAGGTAGCTACCAACGGTACCTCCACAAACAATCGGGCCGCGAACCACGCAGCCAAAGGCTTGCGTCGTCCGCGGCCCGCGATACGCCCGGGGCGGGTCTGTACTCTCTCCCTATTCCCTACACGCCGGGGGCGTATGTCGTCAGCGCCTGCTTAAGCTCTTTGCGGGCGATGTGAATACGGTTCTTAACGGTGCCAATCGGAATTTGCAGCTTCTCCGCAATTTCCAGGTACTTATATCCGATGTAGTACATCATAAACGGAGTCCGATAGTCAGAGGAGAGACTGGCAATGGCTTCGTTTATATCTGTTACTACGAAGTCTGAGGTTGCTCCGTTGTGCGTAATGTAGTTTTCGTCAGTATTAAAGTACTGGAAGTACTCTGTGCTGTCGATATTACTGTTACGCTTGGTGATCTTGTTGTAATTGTTAATGAAGGTGTTGCGCATGATGGTGTACAACCATGCCTTCAGATTGGTGCCCGTCTTGAACTTGTCCTTATTTAGGAGCGCTTTCAACAGCGTTTCCTGCACTAGGTCCTTGGCGTCATCGGCGTCACGGGTCAGGTTCATCGCCACGGGCTTTAGCGAGTAAGAAATCTTTTGTACTTGGTCGGTGAATTCCAAAGAGGTCATACTGTTTAGCTTTTCGTGGCAAAAAGTTAAACAAATATACGAGCGTTTCCGGAAGTCGACTTACCAAGCCCTATTTATTTTTCTCTAGCTCAACACGACGGCCTTACCTCGCCCACAATAGCACAATGCATTGACGTCCAATTAGTAACAAGGTTGCTAGCACATTCAATAATTCCGACCAACAGCCCCAAATGCCACACAAACCGCTTGTTCTACGCCATGAAAAAACCCGTTCGCTAGAAAGATTCTAACGAACGGGCTCCGGTAAGGTTAAACAAGTGATGTTATGTTTTTATGATGCTAGCGCCTCAGTTCGTGCTTGATGCACCAAGCCATCGGCCAAGGCCAGAAAATCAGTCATAACGTGCATACGTACTGCATTTACGGGTACTTGTAGTGTATCTGTTTGTACCAATGGACCATACAGAAACAGCGTAGTATCCGGGCAGAGGTCGGCCATTTGATTCACAAAATGTTGTACTTGGTCGCGCTCGGGCACCGCCGTCATTACCGTACATAGCGCGTACGGCTCGTACGCTTCACACACGGGCTTTAACTCCTGAATGGGCAAGTTCTGACCCAGGTACAACACATGATGACCACGTGCCCGCAATGCGTAGTTCATGAAGAGAAGTGCCATCTCGTGCATTTCTCCCTCCAGCAGAAACAGTACCCAGCGCCGAGCCTGAGCAGGCTGTACAGGGGGCAAAGCATCGGTAGCGGCCAGCAGCTTCTGGCGCAGTAGGTTGGTGACCAAATGCTCCTGCGCAGGATTTACCGTTCCGGCCTGCCACATTACCCCTATGCGCTGCAGGAAGGGGTAAGCAATATGTAAGATAGCCTCCTCGAAGCCCCGCTGCCGAATAGCTCGATTGAGTAAGTAGGTGAGTTGCTGCTCGTCCATGGCAAGCATGGCGGCCAACAGAGCATGTACTTGCTGGCAACAGTCGTTCGTATCGTTGTAGCAGGAAATAACAGCGTCAGCCAGTTCTTGCTCTGAGAGGCGCGCTACTTGCGAAATCCGGTATCCACGGCCACATAGAGTAGCTACATTGAGCAGACGACGCAAGTCGTCGTCGCAGTACGTGCGGATATTGGTAGCGGTGCGCACCGGACGCAGAATTCCGTAGCGCTGCTCCCAGATACGAATGGTGTGCGCCTTAACTCCAGAAAGCTGCTCTAGGTCGCTAATTGAAAAATGTCCCACGGTTACGTTCTCCCTCTACTAGTCAAGTTAAACAGACGCATTGGGCGGCTGACGTAGTACCCGCGTGGGAGCAGGCTTGCGCAGGGCCAGTGCAAAATATTTGGGTGACACCCACAGCAATCCAAACTCTTCAGAACCGTCGCGACCAGTTGTTTTGTGGTGCATTTTGTGCGCCATATTCAGAGCCCGCAAGTATGTATTCCGCGACTTTCGCCAAAACCGTAGGCGCCCATGGATCAACACATCATGTACAAAGAAGTATAGTGTGCCATAGGTTGCAATGCCAGCCCCCATCCAAAAACGGTAGTCCTTGGCGGGCGAGCCGTAGATAATAAGCAGCATAGACAGTGACCCGTAGAACAGGAAAAAAAAGTCGTTGCGCTCAAAGCGGTGTGGGTGACGCACATGGTGCGAGCGGTGCAAAAACCATAGAGGTCCGTGCAGCACAAAGCGGTGCATAAACCACGCCACAAACTCCATTCCCAGAAAGGTAGCCGTTAGAACGGCCACGGCTGCCAGCGTTGTCATACAGGTGAAACTAGCGTACTAGTAAGAAGGTTTGAAATGGGTAGCAGGGAGAAAGTTAACAAGAATTGAGGCTATGGGCTGCCTCTTTGTGCTACCAACCTAGAAATAACTCTGTGACGCAAAAGCCTCCTAATAGCAACTCAAGCTACTGAGCACTACCACGAGGCTTCCACAGCTACGCATTAAGAATGTGTGCTTCTAGCTAACTGGCTCTTTGCTATTGCCTGTTGATTAGCTAGTACTGAGGTAACTATTAGTTGTCCCAAGCTATTTTTTGCTTGCTGAGAAAAGCAGCAATGCCACGGCGGCAGTCCTCCGATCCGCGCGCCTCAGCATTCATCCGCGCTGCGTAGCGGAGGCTGTCTTCCAACGGCATCTCCGGAAGCCGGGCCAGCATTTCCTTGGTTGCTTCCATGCTTTGGGCAGAGTTTTCCACGCACAAGCGGCGAGCAAAGCGATACACGTTATCGGCTAGTTCACTGGCAGGAACGAGAAACTGAACCAAGCCAAAATCGAGGGCCGTTTGCGCCGTAATGGTATCGCCCGTCAAGAGCAACTGCTTGGTACGTCCCTCTCCTATTTTGCGCAGTAAGAATACACTTACAATAGCTGGCAAGAAGCCAATCTTCACTTCTGTGTACCCGAATTTGGCCTCAGGTACCGCAAATGCAAAATCGCACACGGTAGCTAGGCCGCACCCACCGGCTAGGGCATGACCCTGGACCTGAGCAATCACCACCTTTTTCAGGGTGTACACTTGATGAAACAACTGCATGAGATGAGTGGAATCGGCCAGATTATCCGTGTAGCCGAAGCCCTGCAATTCTTGAATGTATTGCAAGTCAGCGCCCGCGCAAAACACGTCGCCCTGGGCTCTCAGCACAATCACTTTGCAGGCTTCATCATCTTCTGCAAACTCAAAGGCCTGCTTCAGCTCCGTTACCATGTCGGCACTGAGGGCATTGCGCTTGTCGGGGCGGTTAAGGGTAATGTAACCGATAGAATCCTGAGCATCATAGCGGATATAGCGCAGGGCTTCCAATTCCTGAGTCGGCATATTTTCCATAGTCAGGGGCTTTGCAAATCGGTGAAAAGAACAGCACATACGGGCTTTTGCCCGCCAACAACATTGTGCCCACGAGGAACACAGTCGCTAAACGTAACAAAAAGCCGCTGGCCATACACTCTATAGCGCAGGAATAGCCGCCGGGTTTCGACCAACGTTTCTCTTGGCCCCGCCTACTGCACAGGGCGCACGATGAACGCACCCTGCGCTGTGACGTCATGCGTCTGGAAACCAACTTGGTGCAGCAGTGAATCTTGCCGGGCTACGTACCAGCTTTTGCAAGAAGAATCAAATACAATTAATTCGCGGGTGCCAAACGTAGCCGCTAGGTCAGCCGGTTGCACGCGCGCATTCCGGCGCAGCACCACGGCATCGACTGGCACTGGCTGATGGGCTCCGCTAAGTCGGCCGTTGATGATGGCTATTCGCAGCCCCCGCCAAGCTGCCAATACCAGGCCGGGCTCAGCTACGCGGGCAGGCACACCGCAACTGCGCCACCCGGCGTGGTAGTTCACGCGTCGTGCCTCCCGCTGAATAATACCGGGCACAATGCGGTAGGTACGTTCCGTTTCAGTTAGGGGCAAAGAGTCGAGCGTGACTACCTCCGCGGCGGCTCCTTGCCAGAAGCCCACTACGGACCGCCGCGGTATGCTATACACTACCAGTTGCTCATCGGGGGCCACTTGCTGGGCGGCCCACACCCGGCTACCCGCAAAAACGCCCAACAGGGCACAGGCTATACCCAGCCAGGGCAGCTTTTTGACGGCAAAGAAAACCAGCAGCGCGAAGATGACAGTGAAGATCAGCCAAGTTTGCGGGGCCGTCACGTGTACTCCCGAAATCAAGGCCCCCGGCATTGTGCGCCCTACCCAAAAAATATACTCGTTAAACGCCCATATCAGTTTCTCAAACACCCATGCCACCCCCTTAGGCCCATAGGCAAGCAACGCTGCTAGCCAGGTGCTATACTGCCCACTGCTGTTATTAATCCATGCAATACCAACAGCACCAGCCCTACATACACGGCGACGCTAGAGATGGGCACGGCAATCAGATTAGAAAACAGAAAGCTGAGCGGAAACTGATGGAAGTAAAATAAGCCCAGCGGGAACGTGGCTACTTGGGCGGCCAACGACAACGCCGTGGCTTGCCATGTTTTTTCTGCCATCCAGCCCATTCCCTTCCATAGCTTCTGCAAGGCCTGCGGCTGCCACGGCCGCTGCTTGCTCAGGAAAAAATCGTTGGGCTCTAGCCATGCCACAATGCGCGGCTGCAGATATACAATACTCAGAACAGCCAGAAAGGAAAGCTGGAACCCGACGTCACATAGCAGGTAGGGGTCGTAGCAGAGTAGCACAAACGCCGCCACGGCCAGCAAGTTGTACATAGACGTCTGCCGAGCCGTGGCGCGTGCTACAATAATGAAGGAGAACATAACGGCGGCCCGCAGCACCGAGGCTGATAAACCAGTAAGAAATGCGTAGGTCCAAATAACGCCCAAGCTCACTAGTACCGTCAGCAGCCGCAGCCCTGGCCCCCGGCGGCCGGGCACCTTGCTTAGCAGCCACATCACAACGCCAAACAACAAGCCTACCTGCAAGCCCGATACGGCCATGATGTGGGTGGTACCCGTGTTGGCGTAGGCCTGCTTGGTTTCCTGATCTACATCGTCTTTAATACCTAACACAAGAGCCGAAGCCAACGCATACTCTCGTTTGGCCTGCACGTAGTGACGAAATACCCCATCCAGTACACGCGCTGCCCGCATGGCTATAGCCCGCAGCACGCTTGGCGGTTCCAGGGCAAGCACCCGATACTGATCGGGGTGGACGAACTGCTGATGATATACTTGGTGGTAACTTAAGTAGCGTCGATAATCGAACTCGCCGGGGTTGAGAGGCGCTTTGCTGGGTGCTGGCGCGCCCCGAACCAACCACACCTCGCCGTACTGCGGGGCGGCCACAGCTGAGTCGCGCGGGATAGATACTCGAATGCCACCAACTGCCGCTTGCCACTTACCACCCACCCGTACCGCCGATACCCGCACGGTAGTAGCATAGGTTAGCGGCCGCACTACAGTGTAGTCATCCACCACGGCTCGGTAGAACTCAACGCGGGACCCAAAACGATACAGGTGAACCGCACTTTGGCTTTCGGTGGCTTGCTGAGTTAGGGCCACACCCGCTACGTACAGGGTCGTTATTGCCAGCAAGCCCACAATATCGATTGGACCACTGTGGCGCTGCCGGGCCGCCCACCCGTGCACGACGCCATATACGCATACCAATAGCACTACTACCAGCCGTAAGTCGGGCAAAGAGGCTCCTAGGTAGAGGTAGGTTACGATACCACCCATCAGTGGTAGCACTAGCCGAACAAAGGCATTGGGGGCCCAAGTGATACCCATAATGTATAGTTGATAATCGAGAATAACTACCGCCACTTAGGGGTAGGGATACAAGAAGTAAAGTCGTAAAAAGAAGTCATAATTCAATCGCCCTAGGCAAATTACAAATTACTTATTCTTCATAAAAAAGCCGCTTTGCTGGTGGCAAAGCGGCTTCTGCTTTTAAATGGGCAGTTTTTAGTCAGGTTGTTTCCACTGCATTTTGTAGTGGTCAATGTCGCACTCAGCAAACTTCTCCCCTACTTTCTCAAAGCCATGACGCTCGTAGAAGCGTACGGCGGGCAATTGGGCGTGCAAGTACACCGTGGCAGCAGGATGCGCCGCCCGTACATCATGCAGCACGGCCCGCAAGAGAGCTGCCCCGGCCTCTTGGTTACGGTGGGAGGCCAACACGGCAAAGCGTTCCAGCTTTACCCCTTTCTCCGTGGGGCGCCAGCGGGCCGCTCCACACGCAGTACCATCAGTCGTACGGGCGAGGTAATGAATGGCGTCCGTATGGTCGTGTATGTCACGTTCGTCTTCGGCCGGTACGTTTTGCCCTTGCACGAACACCTCATGGCGAATGGCAAAAGCAGATTCCAAGTCTTGGGGAGCAGTAATGCGGTGAGCTTTCATAATCAACAGAGTAAACAATGAACTGCTGCCCGGCGCACACGTGGGTAGTAGTGCCGCCCGTGGGCAGCACCACAAAAGTACCACACCAGTAACATTGGACGGAAAATATTACCCAACAAAAAGGGCTGCTCAAGGCAGCCCTTTTTGTTTCTATGCGAAATACACTGGTATCTACGCACCGTAATTCAGCGGCTCCAAGCAGACGACAAACTTACTGCTCGTGATTGACGGGTAGCTCCTGCATGCCGTCATCCTCACGGCGGGCATCGGGGTGGCGCCCTGGGTCAGAAGCAGCCATGCCGGGGCCATTGGGGCGGCGGTAGGGCTGGTATTCACGCGGAGCACGGTTGGCTTGATTAGCTTGGTCCTTCTGCATTTGCACATCGAACTTGTCGTAGGCCTGCACAATTTGCTTTACCAAGCGGTGGCGCACGACGTCCTCGGAGGTCATTTCCACGAACCCAATGCCGTTTACATCGCGCAGAATATCAAGGGCTTGAATCAGGCCGGATTTCTGTTTAGTAGGTAGGTCAATCTGGCTACGGTCACCGTTTACCATCACCTTAGCCGAGGGCCCCATCCGAGTCAGGAACATCTTCAGTTGCGAAGGCGTGGTGTTCTGGGCCTCATCCAACAACACAAACGCGTTGTTAAGAGTACGGCCGCGCATGTATGCCAACGGAGCTATTTCAATGGTCTTGTTCTCAAGATAAAACTTAAACTTCTCGGGCGGCAGCATGTCTTCCAGCGCATCGTAGATGGGCCGCAGATACGGATCAACCTTCTCCTTCATGTCGCCGGGCAAGAAGCCCAGGCTTTCTCCTGCTTCTACTACGGGGCGGGAAATGATGATCTTTTTGACCTCCTTGTTTTTGAGTGCCCGCACGGCCAGCGCTACCGAGATGTAGGTTTTGCCCGTACCGGCCGGCCCCAGCGCAAACACCAAGTCATTCTTCAGCACCGTATCTACGAGGCGCTGCTGATTAGCAGTCTTGGCTTTAATAACGCCGCCTTTGGCACCAAACAAGATGACATCCGGAGAAGCCGCTAGTATCCGGTCCTGCTGGTCCTCATCGGCAGAGGTTAGGTACTGGCTTACCGTTTTATCGGTAATCTGTCCGTATTGATGGTAATGCTCCAGCAATGCCGACAGGATGTCGTTGATGCGGCTGATTACCTGGGTCTGCCCCTGGATTTTAATCTCATTGCCGCGGGAAATAATTTTACTGCCCGGAAAAGCAGCCGCTAATTGGCGGATATTCTGGTTATCGGGCCCCAAGAACTCAACGAGGGACACGTTTTCGAGCGTGATGACTTTCTCGACCAATCTGAGGGAATTTAAAAACGAATGGGAAGGAAAAGAGCCGGCGGGCTGAGCCCATACCATCCTCTGCGTAGGAGAACAGCAAAAATTCGCTAATCGTTGCTATTCCCGATTCACGGCAAAACGCCTACTTTTGCCGCCCGCGCAGGGGTACTGGCAATAGTACGAAGAACTCACAATTTCCGGCTATGGGGTTGATTACGTTTCTATCCGATTTTGGCTACCGTGACCACTATGTGGCGGCCGTCAAAGCGCGTATTCTCCAGCTTGCCCCTCAAGTTCCGGTACTGGATATATCGCATGGTGTTGAGCCCTTCAACATTGCACACGCAGTACATGTGCTCAATGCAGTATTCCGAGATTTTCCTGCTGGTACCGTGCATTTAGTGGGCGTCAACGATTTGGGAGCTCCGCGCGCCGCATGGCACGCCGCCAGCTTTCAGGGCCACTTCTTCGTTGCCGCTGATAATGGGCTTCTGCCTCTGCTCTGCGACGGCCAGCCCGATGCCCTCGTGACGTTGGCCGCTGGGCAGTCGCCAACTTCATCCCCCACCCGCGACCTGCTCGTGCCAGCTGCGGTGCACTTAGCCAAGGGCGGCGGGCTGTTAGACCTGGGCCCACTCACAACGGATGTGTATCAGCTACTCAATAGGCAGTTGCGCCTTCAGGATAACCGCATTATGGGTCACGTAGTGCACGTTGACCACTACGGCAACCTCGTCACCGATATCACGCGCACGGCCATGGAAGTCATTGGTCGCAACCGCAGCTTCACCATTCATTTCGCCCGCGAAACCGTGCGCGACATATTTCCGCACTTCCAAGCTACTACTCCCGGCGAAGTGGTCTGCATTTTCAATAGTCAAGACCAATTGTGTATTGGAATTAACCAAGGCAACGCCTCAGAATTACTAGGACTCCACTTCGATTCACAGGTGGATGTACGCTACCCTACCGAGTCCTAGCATCCTTTACAATCACTCCTCATGTTGCTAAGCAAGAGTATTTTTACTATATATTTATTATGTTAAGTAGGTTGTGACAACCTGTCACCTGTTTTACAGCATTCCCACTACTTGTATTTTTCTTATGTTGATACGCATTGTGCGCATGACTTTTCTTCCTGAGCAAGTAGAGAGTTTTCTGCGCCTATTCCATGAGTCGGAAAATAAAATCCGTCAAATGCCGGGGTGTCAGCTGCTGGAACTCTGGCAGGATGCCGACCAGCCCCATATCTACTGCACCCATAGCCATTGGGAATCTGCCGACGCGCTGAATACTTACCGTCGTTCTGAGTTATTCGGTGAGGTGTGGCCCGCTACCAAGCGGCTGTTCGCAACTCCTCCTCTAGCGTTTTCAGTTCATCGAACGACTTCTCCTGCTGGGCAAAAAGTCGTGTAGGTGGGCCCAAACACCTTCCGCTGGCCTGGTTACCCTCAGTACAGAGATAAACAAAGCCGCGCGTTTCGGCTTCTACTGCTGCTTCCTCTTATCCTCTCCGTGCCTACGTGCGTAGAAGAATCCAAACCTTTCGGAAGCAACTGCCTTTCTTTTCCCATATGACTCCCGATTATTTTGGCTTTTACAGCCTGCCCGAAACATTTCGTCCGGACGAGGCGACACTCAAGCGCCAGTACTACGCGCTCAGCCGCCAGTACCATCCCGATTTCCACGCCACTGAAAGCTCCGAGAGGCAACAGGAAATCCTAGACCTCGCCACGCTCAACACGAATGCGTACCGCACGCTTTCCGATTTTGACCACCGAATGGCATACATTTTAAGCCGCCACGGTCTGCTAGAGGAAGGAAAACAGGAGCTTCCACCAGATTTTTTAATGGAAGTTATGGACCTGAATGAGCAACTCATGGAGCTCGAATTTGACCCCGATCCTGCTACTACCACCAAGGTAGAAACAGAAGTTAACGCTCTGACTGACACACTAGATGCTGGCATTGAACCAGTGCTAGTTGGGTACGAAGGTCTACCAGCAGATGCTCGCCCACAAGCCCTACAGCAGATCAGAACTTATTATTTGAAAAAGCGCTACCTCTTGCGCATTCGCGAAAGTCTAGCTAAGTTTGCAGCCCGTTCCTGATCTACCAACAGGGACGGTTGAAATGCCCAGATGGCGGAATCGGTAGACGCGTTGGTCTCAAACACCAATATCGAAAGATGTGCCGGTTCGACCCCGGCTCTGGGTACTAGAGTAAAAAAGCGAGGCCGATACTTCAGTGAAGTATCGGCCTCGCTTTTTTATGATATTTTCCTTTCGCAAGTGAAAGGCCGACGGGCAATGCGTCGCAACATCGGCTGGCAACCCTATTTCGCTTCCAATTTTTTCAGTTTGTCGTAGGTCTTCTGCGACAAGGCGTACTGACGTTCTACTGCTAGTCGAACGCCTCCTTCCAAAGTGCCCTGGCTAAGCGCGTCTTCGTAAGCTTTCAGTGCCCATTCCTCACCATATATATTGGCGCCGAGGATGGCTTTTTCGTCCTGACCCGTAAGGCTTGCTTTGGCGTCCATCCAGCGGCGGTACAGCTTTCCTTTGAGAGTAGTAGCGTTTTGCTCCTCCGCTCCTTGCTGACGCAGCGCAGTATTTAGATCATTGGCAAACTTCTGGCTTTGGCTTACTAGCTGCTTATAATAGCCCCGTAGTTCTGCATCCTCACTTTCGTCAACGGCCCGCTGATATCCTTCAATGCGGTCATTTACAAAGTATAGCAGTTCCTGCAATGTGCTAGCTTGGCTGGTAGGTTGCGCAGCATTTTTGTTGCGGCTAGCGAGGTAGCCCACTCCTATTACTAGTAAGGCTCCGCCTACTACCTTTTGCGTAGTGCTCAGCTTGTCATAGCTAGTAGTCACCTTATTGCCCGCATTTTTCAAGGAAGGGGAGATTCGTCCAATCATATCGGCCATGCTGCCTTGGTTGAGCCATTGCAGAGCTTGGTCGAGCAGGGGACCACCAGAGCGCGATGTTGAAGTTGAAGACTGATTCATAGCTAAAAGAAAGTATGGTATGTGGCTAGGCTTACGCACACTGTAACCTATTCGTTAGGTTGAGTTTACCTTATTATTATTCTGCTTCGTGAAGTGCGGCACTAGGGTAAGCACGTTTTTACACTTAAGGAGAACCTATTCACCGCATAGGCATACTGCCCTCATACAAGATGGATGGACGCATTTTGCGTGTGCTACTCCAGTTGGTTTGTCAAGAGTGTATTGCGCGTGCAGCTGTTCCTAATCACCTAAGTAGTGCAGGCACCTATACCTGCTTACAATTGCACCACCTATAAATTTTATGTCACTTTGATATAATAATTGCTTTTTTTCAAATAATACCCTTGCATGAGAGGTGTATTTTGCTAGATTTGTGAATATACACACCTACACCCATCATAATTTAAGGCTCTTTTTCAAAAGTCTTATTTCTTGAGAGGTGTGTACTGCTCCTAGTTACTGCTCCACCCACACTTTACTTTTCTTCTTTTGTATACTTAACCTCTCGGTCCTATGGTACCGCAGCACGTTCCTACCGTCGTTGTAATTGGCAATGGCATGGTTGGCTACAAGTTTTGTGAAAAGCTTCTAGCCAAAACGTCGGTTTTCAAGTTGGTTGTTTTTGGGGAGGAGCCGCGAGTGGCTTACGACCGGGTGCACCTGAGCGAGTACTTCGGGGGCAAAACGGCCGACGATCTGTTGATGGCGCCCCTACAATGGTACCACGACCATGGGGTAGTGCTACACCTCGGCGACCCCGTGCTGGAAATTGACCGCGCCAGCCAAACGGTACACTCACGCAGTGGCCTTGTGCAGCCCTACGACTACTTGGTACTGGCTACTGGCTCGTCGGCCTTTGTGCCCGACATTCCCGGAGTTGAGAAAGAAGGTGTGATGGTATACCGCACCATTGAGGACCTTGAAGAAATTAAAGCCAGTGCAGCTACTGCTCGAAGCGGGGCAGTACTAGGTGGCGGACTGCTTGGCTTGGAAGCAGCAAAAGCCTTGCTCGATTTGGGCGTGCCCGAGACTCACGTGGTAGAATTTGCTCCACGGCTTATGCCGCGGCAGATTGATGCGGCTGGTAGTCAGATGCTGCAAACCAAGCTGGAAGCGCTAGGACTGCAAATTCATTTGAGCAAGGCTACGTCGAGCATTGCCGGGGAAGGAAAAATAGAGGCCTTGCATTTTGGCGATGGCTCTATTTTGGAAGTTGATATGCTGGTTATTTCGGCAGGTATCCGCCCACGGGATGAACTAGCCAAGCTGGCGGGTCTGGAAGTGGGGATGCGCGGCGGCATCGTGGTAAACAATGAGATGCAAACCAGTGACCCACGCATCTTTGCCATTGGCGAATGCGCTTTGCACGGCGGCATGATCTACGGATTGGTGGCGCCAGGTTACGACATGGCCGAGGTAGTAGCCAGCCAGCTCACGCAGGGCACCCGTGCCTTTACGGGGTACGACATGAGTAGCAAGCTTAAGCTTATTGGGGTAGATGTAGCCAGCTTCGGCGACCCGTTCATTGCTGAGCCACACAGCCGCTCCATTGTATTCGAGGATGCCCACAACGGGGTGTACAAGCGCATCAATATCAGCCCCGACGGTAAACTGCTACTCGGAGGCGTACTCATCGGCGACGCGGAGGCCTACAACATGCTACTGCAAACCGTCAATAACAAGATTGCGCTTCCTCCCCATCCCGAAGACCTCATTTTAGGGGCGCGGGGAGCCGAGGCAGCCGAAGGAGCCGGTGTACTGAGCCTACCCGATGATGCCCTGGTATGTTCGTGCGAGGCCGTGACCAAGGGTGCAATTTGCGCTGCCGTCACCGACCTCAATGTTACCTCCCTAGATGCCATGAAGAAGTGCAACAAGGCCGGCACAGGCTGCGGAGGCTGCATTCCTATGGTAAAAGACCTAATTAATGGTACCCTCACGGCGCAGGGGGCGTATATCAAAAACGTGCTGTGTGAGCATTTCGACTACTCCCGCCAGGAGCTATTCGACCTACTCCGGATCAACGACATCCGTACCTACGACGCGGCCCTCAACCATTTTGGGAAAGGCGACGGGTGCGAAACTTGTAAGCCTGCCATTGGCAGCATTTTGTCGGGACTCTGGAATGATCTGATTGTCAAGCATAACACGATTCAGGATACCAACGACCGGTACTTGGCTAACATCCAGAAAGGTGGTAGCTACTCGGTAGTGCCGCGCATTGCGGGTGGTGAAGTAACGCCCGAGCAGTTGATGGTAATAGGTAGGGTAGCTCACAAATACGGCCTGTATACCAAGATTACGGGTGGTCAGCGCATCGACATGTTCGGGGCCCACGTGAGCGACTTACCCGATATTTGGGAGGAGTTGATTAACGCGGGGTTTGAGAGCGGACACGCCTACGGTAAGTCATTGCGCACCGTGAAAAGCTGCGTGGGAAGCACCTGGTGTCGGTTTGGCCTGCACGACAGCGTATCATTTGCCATCGAAATAGAGAACCGGTACAAGGGGATCCGCTCCCCCCACAAGCTGAAAAGCGGTGTGAGCGGCTGTGTGCGCGAGTGCGCGGAAGCCCAGGCCAAGGATTTCGGTATTATCGCTACGGAGAAGGGCTGGAACCTCTTTGTATGTGGCAATGGTGGCTCCAAACCCCAGCACGCCCAACTTTTGGCGACCGACATCGACAAGGATACTGTGGTGAAGTACCTCGACCGGTTCCTGATGTTTTATATCAAAACTGCCGATCCGCTGATGCGCACGGCCACCTGGCTTAACAAGATGGAGGGGGGCCTGGCTTATCTAAAGAACGTGGTCATTAATGACAGCCTCGGTATTTGCGCTGAGCTGGAGGCTGAAATGGCCCTGCTCATCCAGAACTACCACTGCGAATGGAAGGAAGTGGTAGAAAATCCTGAACTGCGCAAGCAATTCACCCACTTCGTGAATGCTCCGAAGGTGAAAGACCCTACCATGGAATTTGAGGAAATGCGGGGACAGAAGATGGTAAAAGCCTGGTAAAACCGGCCGTCTATTTCCCTTCCATCTTCTTTGCCCCTACCTAGCTCAGCAACCACAACCACTTAACGGATAGATTTTTATGGAGACTACCACTGCCGTAGCCTGGCTACCCGTGTGCCATACTACCGACATTCCCGCCGATGGCGGAGCCTGCGCCCTGGTAGAGGGCGAGCAGGTAGCTATTTTCAACTTTGCCCGTCGGGGCGAGTGGTTTGCTACCCAAAACCTGTGCCCCCATAAGCAACAGATGGCGCTGGCGCGGGGCATGATTGGAAGCACCGGCGAAACCTGTGAGCCCAAGGTGGCCTGCCCGTTTCACAAGCGCACCTTTTCCCTGCGCACGGGAGAGTGCCTCAACGGCGACGAGTGCAGCATCCAAACCTACCCCATCAAGGTGGAGGGCGATGTTGTATACATCGGATTAGCCTAATGCTCGCCAATATTTTCTTCTGCTGTATCTCCTAGCCCTACTCCCCCACATGGACGCTTCCCTTGCTGCTCAGCAGCCCCTAAACCGGCTCAATATCTTTGCTACGAAGGGTGTGCAAATGCGCACGTTTCATCTGACGTGGCTTACGTTTTTCTTCTGCTTTTTTGGGTGGTTTGGCATTGCCCCGCTTATGCCTCTGGTTCGTGAGCAGCTTCACCTTGATAAGGGGCAAATCGGCAACATCGTTATTGCCTCGGTGTCCGCTACTATCCTGGCTCGCCTCATCATGGGCAAGCTGTGCGATACCATTGGGCCGCGTCTCGCCTACACCATCTTGCTGGGGGTAGGCGCCATTCCGGTGCTAACCATTGGCCTAAGCAATAGCTACGAAAGCTTCCTGCTATTCCGGCTAGCCATTGGCATCATTGGAGCTTCGTTTGTCATCACGCAGTTTCACACCTCCATGATGTTTGCGCCCAACGTGGTAGGCACAGCCAATGCCGTAGCGGGTGGCTGGGGTAACCTGGGAGGGGGCATTGCCAACATGGTGATGCCGCTGGTGGCCGCGGGTTTCGTGAGCCTGGGTTACGTAGATAAGGCCAACTCCTGGCGCCTAGCTATGGTAGTACCCGGCGTGATTTTGCTTTTGATGGCGGCCCTGTACTACAAGTACACCCAAGACACCCCCCGCGGCAACTACGCCGACATTCAGCGCAATGCAGCCGTGAAAAGCCAGGGCACCTTTATGGTAGCCCTGCGTGATTACCGCACCTGGATCTTGGGGCTTGCCTACGGGGCCTGCTTTGGCATCGAAATCACCATTGATAATGTAGCCGCCGTGTACTTCGTGGACCACTTTGGGGCTACACTGGTAGCGGCTGGTATGCTAGCGGGCATTTTTGGCTTCATGAACATCTTTGCTCGCGGCCTGGGCGGTGTGGTAAGCGACCGGGCCGGCCGTGCCTACGGCATTCAGGGCAAGTGGATGTTGCTGGGCGGCTTGCTGTTACTGGAGGGGGCAGGCATTGCCGCCTTTGCGCTGGCACCTAGCCTACCCTTGGCTATTGCGGCCATGCTGGTGTTTGCCTTGTTCCTAAAAATGGCCAACGGCTGCACCTACTCCATCGTGCCATTCGTGAATACCAAGGCCATTGGTAGCGTAAGCGGCATTGTAGGCGCTGGTGGCAACCTAGGCGCTATGCTGGTAGGATTTCTGTTCAAGTCAGCTACCATCAGCTACACTACGGCGTTTCTGTACATCGGTGTTGGCGTGGCCGTGGTAGGAGGCCTCGTGCTGCTGCTCCGCTTAGTGCTGAAAGAAGCAACCGAAACGGCCCCAATGGCGCTGGCCGGCGCTTAAGCCATTTTTTGCAGCTTCCAATACCCTAGCGCCTCCTGTGTATGCCCCTTGCCTCCCCTGCTATTCCTTCTACGTGTTGCTACTGCGGCGTGGGCTGCGGCGTGCTAGTTAAGCTGGAAAAGAACGGTGACGTCACCGTCACTGGCAACCCTGCCTACCCCGTAAACCGAGGTGCCTTGTGTAGCAAAGGCCTAAACCTGCAATACACCGTGAACGACCGGAGCGACCGGCTACTGTACCCACACATGCGCTACAGCAAAAGTCGGCCTCTACAGCGCGTGAGTTGGGAGGAAGCTCTGCACCGCACCGCGGCCGTATTTCGCACTTTTATTGAGCAGTATGGCCCCGACTCGGTAGCCTTCTATGCTTCGGGCCAGTGCCTGACAGAAGAGTACTACGTCATCAACAAGCTGATGAAGGGGTTCATTGGCAGTAACAACCTTGATACCAACTCCCGCTTGTGCATGAGTAGCGCGGTGGTGGGGTATAAAATGGCCTTGGGCGAAGACAGCGTACCGGTTTGCTACGACGATATTGAACTGGCCGACTGCTTTTTGGTGACGGGCGCCAACCCCGCGTGGTGCCACCCCATTTTGTGGCGACGGGTAGAAGCCCACAAGGCCGCCAACCCCCACGTCAAAATTGTAGTGGTAGACCCCCGCGCTACGGACACATCTGCCCTAGCCGACGTGCACCTACAAGTTCTTCCCGGTACCGACGTAGTGCTGCACCAAGCTTTGGCGCGGGCCCTCATCGAAAACGGGGACATTGATGTAGCCTTCATTGAGCAGCACGCCGAAGGATATGAGGCCTACCGGCAGCTGGTGTTTGCGCGCACCCTGGAAGAAGCAGCTCAATTATGCGGAGTAGCCGAAGCCGATATTCGGCTGGCGGCAGCTACATTGGGGCCGCCAAGGGCTTTCTGTCGATGTGGACTATGGGGCTCAACCAAAGTGCCGTGGGGGTGGATAAGAACCTTAGCTTGCTGAACCTACACCTTATCACCGGGCAAATTGGCAAACCCGGCGCTGGCCCGTTGTCCCTTACTGGCCAGCCCAACGCCATGGGTGGGCGCGAGGTAGGCGGCCTCAGCAACTTGCTGCCGGCTCACCGCAACCTAGCTAACCCTGAGCACCGGGCGGCAGTACAACAGTTTTGGGGCAGTGGTCCGTTGGCTGAGAAGCCAGGCTACACCGCCACCGAAATGTTTGAGGCCCTGGAAGACGGTCGTCTCAAAGCTATCTGGATTATTTGCACCAACCCGCTCACGAGTTTGCCCCAGGTGCGCCAGGCAGAAGCTGCCCTGGCTAAGGCCAAGTTTGTGGTAGTGCAAGACATTAGCACCAAGCCCGAAACTCTGGCGTACGCCGATGTAATTCTACCCGCTGCGGCCTGGGCCGAGAAGGAAGGCACCATGACTAACTCGGAGCGCCGCATTAGCTACCTGCCCAAGGTAGTGGAAGCGCCGGGCGAGGCCCTGCCCGATGCCGAAATCATCTGTCGCTTTGCACGCGCCCTGAACTTCCCGGGGTTCGACTTTCCAACCACGGAGGCGATATACGAAGAGCATACCCGCCTCACGGCCGGCACTACCCTCGATATTTCGGGCCTGAACTATACTGTACTCCGAGAGCAAGGTTCCGTGCAGTGGCCCTACCGGTCCGGTCAGCCACAGGCCTCCGCCCGGCTGTTCACCGATCAGCAATTTTACACGCCCTCGGGCCGGGCCATCATTCATCCGGTAGCGGCCACCTTCCGTAGCGAGGCACCCGACGACGACTTCCCGTTTATTCTCACCACCGGCCGCATCCGCGACCAGTGGCACACCATGACCAAAACGGGCAAAGTCAGTAAGCTCAACCAGCACACCCCGCAGGCCTACTTAGAAGTACACCCCCAAGACGCCGCGGCGCTGGGCGTACGCGAAGGTAATTTACTGACTGTGAAGTCGCGCCGGGGTACGGTACGGGTGGCAGCTCAGCTCTCAACGGGCATCCGACCGGGCGTGGTATTTCTGCCCATGCACTGGGGGAAAATTCTGGGCTCCGACCTGAACCGCGCCAACAACGTGACTTCGGCCACGCTAGACCCTATTTCTAAGGAGCCCGATTTTAAGTTTTGCGCCGTACAGCTAGAAAAGTATCGTAAGCCTAAGCAACGCATTGTGGTAGTGGGCGCCGGAGCGGGCGCCTACGGCTTCGTCAAATCTTATCGGGAGCTTAACCAGGAAGACGAGGTTACGATTTTCAGCAAGGAGGATTTTCCTTTCTACAACCGGGTGATGCTACCCGATTACATCAGCGGGCACCAGGCATGGGAACAGCTGGTGAAGATGCAAGACCACGAGGAGCCCGCCTATAATATCCGGCTGCTGCGCGGCGTGAGCGTAGAGGAAATAAACCGGACCGAGAAATACGTGGTGGACTCGCGAGGCAAGCGCACCGAGTACGACGTGCTGCTGCTGGCAACGGGTAGCCGCGCCAATGTGCCCCGCAACGTGCCTACGCTACCGGGTATCTTCACCATGCGCAGCCGCACCGATGCCGATGAGTTTAAGCGCCACTTGCCGGCTCAGGCGCACGTAGTAATTGTGGGCGGCGGCCTGCTGGGGCTGGAAATGGCGGCCTCTCTGCGGGAAATAGGCACCCGCGTTACCATTGTGCAGCGCATCTCCCGGTTTCTGGACCGGCAGCTCGACGCCCTAGGCAGCCAGCTTCTGCAGGAGGAAATGCTAGATCAGGGCTGTGATTTGTACTTCAACGACGAAGTTGAGCTGTACTACGGCCGCGCGCGTCTTACAGGGATAGGCCTGAAGAGTGGGCGCCGCTTGTCCTGCGATGCGCTCATCATGGCCATTGGCACAGTGCCCAACCTGGAGCTGGCGCGCGAGTGCGGACTAGAGTGCCGCCGGGGGGTACTGGTAAACGAACGGCTGCAAACCAGTGACCCACACATCTATGCCCTAGGTGAAATTGCCGAATTTGAGGGCACTCTCTACGGCATCACGGCGGCGGCCGAGCAGCAGGCAGCCGTAGTGGCGCGCTACCTCAGCGGCGACGTGAGCAGCTACTACCGCGGCAGCACCTTCATGAACATCATCAAGATTCACGGATTTGACTTGTGCAGCATTGGCCTCCCCGAATGCCCGAACTCGACTGAGTACGAAGAGATTGTTTTCATTGATAAGGCCCAGCGCTACTACAAGAAGTGCATCATTCACCACGACCGCCTGGTGGGGGCCATTCTTATCGGCGACAAAAGTGAGTTTCAGGAATTTCGGGAGTTGATTGCGAACGGCACCGAGCTAAGCGACAAACGCCTCCAGCTGCTGCGCAGTGGCCGCACGCCAACGCCCGTGCTGGGCAAGCTGGTATGCAGCTGCAACAACGTGGGAGCCGACAACCTGCGCCAAGCCATTGCCGCCGGCTGCGATACCGTGCCGGAGCTGTGCGCTACCACGGGCGCGGGCACCGGGTGCGGCTCGTGCCGGCCGGAAGTGCAACAGCTTTTGGCCGCCGAACTAGCTCTGCTGGTGCCTACTGCTGGCTAACTACCCTTGCCCCTACCAATGACTGCTGCCTCTCCCCTCTCCATCGTCGCTGTAAACTTACCGGGCGGCATTGTGCCCGCCGGCGACCTACTGGCCGTGCTGACTGCTGCCGAGGCGGCCGGCATTGACCATGTGCAGTTCGGCCATCGGCAACAACTCCTGTTGGCGGTGGAGCCAAGCCGCCGCTGGACCTTGCTGCAAGCACTTGCGGCCGTGGGCGTGCCCGGCGAGCCTTACAAGGAGGCGCATCCCAACATCATGAGCTCGTACGTGGGCGAGGACGTGTTCTACAACGCTACGTGGCTACGCGAAGGCGTGTATAAGGACATTCTAGACCTATTTGACTACCAGCCCCAGTTAAAAATTAACCTGGTTGATAGCCGACAAACGTTCGTGCCATTTTTCACGGGCCACCTCAACTTCATTGCCGCCGAAACTAGCAACCATTGGCACCTGTACGTGCGGTTTCCACGTGCGGGCGGCCTGTATACATGGCCTCAGCTGGTTTACTCCGAGGACGTTCCCATCCTGAGTGCAGCCATCGAGCAGGCACTGCTAAGCACTGCCATAGACTACGATGGCGCCCCCGCAACGGCCGGAGCTCGGTTGTTCGCGCATATCAGCGCTACCCAACCGCTTGCTCCTACCGCCGAGGCCAGTCCTTTGCTGGTGCCTACGTTCACGCTGCCTTATTACGAGGGCTTTAACCGCAGCGGCCAGCAACTGTGGCTGGGAATCTACCGGCGCAATGAGCAATTTGCCGTAGCTTTTTTGCAGGATGTGTGTCGCCTGTGTTTGCATACTCGCATCGGGCAGTTGTGCACCACTCCCTGGAAATCATTGGTGATAAAAGGCATTGCCCTCCCTGACCGCGCTCAGTGGGACACTGTGTTGCAGCGCCATCGCCTCAATGTACGCCACGCCGCCAACGAACTCAACTGGCAGGTGGAAGATCGTTGCCCCGACGGCCTAGCCCTCAAGCATGAGCTAGTGCGCTACCTCAATGAGGAAGATGTGCGCACCTACCAACTGTGCTTCGCCATTAAGACGCAACCCCAAACGGGTCTTTTCGGCTCCATCATCATCCGCACGCAGGCGGCCCGCGTTGGTACCCAGTACGAAATTCTGTATACCCGCGACTTCAACCCTAACTCCCGCGACTTCGTGCTCTTCCGCCAGCAAGTACGCCGCGACCAGCTTGGCTGGTACCTTGCCGAGCTGTGCCACCAGTTTTATGCCCAGCGCGATGCTACGGCCGCACCAGCACCAGAGCAATCGGCCGCTTCCCATAATCTGCCCCTGCCTGGAGCCGCGAGTACCCCGCTGCCGCGCTGCCGCCGCTGCTTGACTGTGTACGACCAATCTTATGGCGACGCGGGCCAGGGCATTGCCCCGGGCACCCCGTGGGCTAGCTTACCTTCCTACCACTGCCCTACCTGCGAAGCGCCGGCCACCGAGTTTGAACAGTGGCACGACCCGGCGGCGCTGCCAGAAGATGCTTCTATAATGTCGCCCTAAGCGCCGGGCATACGTATGAAGTACCTATTTCACTAGTTCTGTTTTCATGTCATCCCCCCCCATTGCCAATCCGCTTTTTCCCGTTTTTTTGAAGCTCGAACAGTTGCGCGTACTCTTGGTGGGCGGGGGCAACGTAGGCTTGGAAAAGCTGTCGGCTATTTTACGAAACAGCCCGAACACCGCCGTTACTGTAGTGAGTATTACTTTTCTGCCGGAATTGCAGAAGGTTGCTGCCCGCCATCCGGCCGTGCAATTGCACCAGGGCGAGTACACAGATGCCTACCTCGACGAAGCCGATATAGTATTTGCCGCTACCGATGACCCCGCGCTGCACCGCCGTATCCGGGAGGCTGCGCACGCCCGGCGTTTGCTGGTGAATGTGGCCGATACGCCCGCATTGTGCGACTTCTACCTTTCATCGGTGGTGCAAAAGGGCGCCCTCAAAGTAGCAGTATCTACCAACGGGCAGTCGCCAACGGTGGCGAAGCGCTTGCGGAGCGTACTTGAAACGGCGCTTCCCGACGAGCTGGATGCCGTGCTTCAGAAGATGCCCGCTATTCGGCAGCAGTTAGCCGGCGACTTTGCAGCCAAAGTGCGGGCGCTGGATGCCGTAACAGCCGGCCTAACCGGTGCCCCCGGCTACGAAGCACCGGCCACGCGGCGCTGGCGGCTGGTGGCCTTGGGCGCTTTGCTCACTACCGGCATGCTGGCTGCCGCCCGGTGGCAGAGGACGCAAGCAAACAGATAGCCGCCCGTAATTGACCCTACCATATGATGCCTGCCCCAACGCCCGAGCTATACGTAGTGGGCGCCGGCCCCGGCGACCCGGAATTGCTGACCATCAAAGCCTACAAAGTGCTTCAAACGGCCGCAGTTATTCTCTACGACAACCTAGCCAACCAGGAGTTGCTCGCCTTGGCCCCTACAGCTTGCGAATGCATTTACGTAGGTAAAAAGCCCTATGGCGAGTATACGCCCCAGGAGACTATTCACGAGCTCATTCGGGAGAAGGCCTTGGCTCATGGGCGGGTAGTGCGCCTGAAGGGCGGCGACCCCTTCATTTTCGGGCGGGGGTTTGAGGAAGTCTTATTCGCCCGTTCCCACGGCATTGCAGCCACTACATACCGGGCATTTCCAGTATGCAGGCGCTGGGCTTCGAAGATATTCCGCTGACGCACCGCGTTATCAGCGAGGGCGTTTGGCTGCTGACGGGTACTAAAAAAGACGGTTCGCTTTCCGCCGACCTGCGGCTGGCCATGCACAGCAACTCTACCGTTGTACTCTACATGGGGCTGATGAAAGCCGAAGAAATTGCCCGGACCTACCGCGACATGGGCAAAGGCGACACGCCAGCAGCCGTGGTTCAGCACCTCTCCCTCCCCCACCGCAAACTGGTAGTGGGTCCCGTAGCTCAATTACCCGAGCTAGTAGCTACACATGGCATTACCTATCCGGCGCTTATCGTTATCGGCGAGGTAGTGGCTTTGGGGCACCCCGTTGTCAAAGAATAGTACCCTAGGCTGCCCCCAAGGCTTTGGCCACCAAAGCATGGGCGGGGGCCGGCAGGGGCAGTTGCAGGGCCAGTTGATGACCATTAGAAGTCATTTTCTTCCACGTTTTCTGCACAATGTCAATAACTTTCTCTTCTGGGTGTTGCTGGGCAAAGTCGAGGAAGTAGTACTCCAAAAATACCAGGCAGATTACGTCTTCCAAGAGCTGCACATCCGCGTCGTGGGCGAGCTGCTGCTTTTGGAGTAAGGCCTGCACGCGTTTTATGGTTGCTTGATCGTATCCTACTCCGGTCAGGATTTCGCCGGCCAGGGTGGCGTGGAATTTCTTAAGCGTGTTGCGCCACTGGTGGTAGCCCGGTCGATCCATAGGAAAGTCGTGACGCGGAATGGTCCAGCGGCGGATGTGCTGACAGCGAGCAGCTAGTTGCACGGCCTCCGGGGCATCAGGCGCCACGCGGGCCAGGCAGTCACTCATCCGTTGGCCGTACAGGAGTTCCTTTGGCCATACCCGCCCGTCGGCGTCTGTTTCCTGATGGGGGTCTTCGGCGTTAGCGGCATCAAACTGAGCAAGAGCAGCGGAGAAGCGAGAATCGGAACTCATAAACGAAAAGCGCAAGTGGAATAGAGCAACAAGGTACATGCTCTGCCAGAAAATAAGTATGTAGGCCACGTACAGCGTGTCATGCTACGAACAGGCAGAAGCTACCACCGCCGCCGTCTGCTAAACACCTACTTACTGCAAGGCTACCACTTACTAAAGTAACCAGATTACGCCTACGGCAGTGCCGCACATACGCGACTTATAACTTTCTTTGCAGTATTGTATTCTTTCATGACCTACTCACTTATACCCGTTGAGCCAAGTCATAGCTGTATTATCCGTATGAAAGTCGTTGCTACGTTCGTCTCCCTAATTGCTTTTTCTGGTGTTGTATTGGCCCAGGAGCCCACGCCCAGCCTCACTACCCTAGACGAAACGTATGGCTTTCGGGGTGCTCGCTTCGAGACAGCTCCTTCTGCATACCGGGATTTGGCCCTGGCCGAAAAAGCGGGCAAGACGAGTTACTACCGCCGCAAGGGCGAGCAAAAGCAATTCGGCACGGGCGAAGTAGCCGACGTGACGTACGGCTTCTACCAGGGCAGGCTCGCCGTAATCCTCGTCAAGACCCGCGGCCTGCACAACAGCCGTGCTGTGCTGGAGGCCTTGCAGGCTCAGGCAGGCCCAGGGGTGCAGAGCAGCCCCTACATTCAGCGCTACGCCTGGAACGGGCAGAAGGTACACATGAGCTACGACGAAAATGCCATGAGCAATGATGCCCTGATTGTGCTGACTTGCAAAAAACTGAAGGAGCAGGAGATGAAGCAGGCCCTGCGCAGCACGCCCCAGGCACCGCCCGCAGGTACGTAAGCAAACTTAGTATGGCGTAGTTGTTCCGAACCTGTGGTGCGCGGCTACCCATTAGGGAACCCTACTAAAAACTACGGGCGCTATACGGTGCAAGCCAGGTGTACAAAATGGCTGTTAGTCAATAGCGCACGGAAACCAGGCAACTACGCTGTAGCAAACCGGCGGGAAGAGCAACAACTTGCGACGGCGTACCTTACAGATGTTATTGGGCTTTTGTCCTAGCACAGTCAAGATACGCCGAACCCTTCTTTTCCCCTTCCCACCATGCTTTTTGACCGCATCAGCCGGTCGGCTTCCTCTGGAAACCGCCCCGTCGTTTCTTCTTCCTGGATATCGCGCTCCGCTCGCCGGAGTGGGCGCACCATGCTAGTAGCGTGCTTGTCCCTGCTTGCGGGCCTAGCCCAAGCCGAGGACATTCAGTCGCCCAATAAGCAGTTCACCCTCAGCGTAAATGTGCAGGAAGGCGGCGTGCCTACTTATAGCCTCACCTACAAAGGACGGCCGGTGCTTAAAACCAGCCGCCTCGGCCTGGACCTAAAAAATACAACCTCGCTGACTAGCGGCTTTACCCAAACTAGCGCCCAGCGCCGCTCCTTCGATGAAACGTGGCAGCCGGTATGGGGCGAGGTTAAGAACATCCGCAACCACTACAATGAGCTGGCCGTCACGCTCACCCAGGCCCAAACCAACCGCGTGATGCGGGTACGCTTCCGGGTGTTCGACGATGGCCTGGGCTTTCGCTACGAGTTTCCTCAGCAGAAAGGCCTCGACTACTTCACCATTAAGGAGGAGCGCACGCAGTTTGCCCTGGCCGGCGACCATAAGGCTTTCTGGCTCCCCGGCGACTACGACACCCAGGAGTACAGCACCGTCACGTCGAACCTGTCGGAGATACGCGGGAAGATGAAGCAGCTACCACGCCCAACGCCTCTCAAACTCCCTTCTCGGCCACGGGAGTACAAACCCCGCTCATGCTCAAGAGCAAAGACGGCTTGTATATCAACATCCACGAGGCGGCCCTGATTGACTACTCGGCCATGCACTTGGAGCTGGAAGACAAGAACTTCGTGCTGGAGTCGCACCTGACGCCTGATGCCGTGGGCGACAAAGGACTGCTCCAGACGCCGGCCAACTCGCCCTGGCGCACCGTGATTGTGAGCGACCGGGCGGGCGATATTCTGGAATCGAAGCTAGTGCTGAACCTCAACGAGCCTACCAAGTTCAAGGATGTATCCTGGATTAAGCCCGTAAAGTACGTGGGCGTTTGGTGGGAGATGATTACGGGTAAAAGCACCTGGTCGTACACCAACCAAGAAAACATCAAGCTCGACTCTATTGACTACTCCAAAGTAAAGCCCAATGGCACCCACGGCGCCAACACGGCCCACGTGAAGGAGTACATTGATTTTGCCTCCAAACACGGGTTTGATGCTGTGCTTGTGGAAGGTTGGAACACCGGGTGGGAAGACTGGTTTGGCAAGCACAAAGACTACGTGTTCGACTTTGTGACGCCCTACCCCGACTTCGACGTGCAGGAGCTGCAGCGCTACGCCGCTAGCAAGAACGTTCGGATGATTATGCACCATGAAACCTCCGGCTCAATACGCAATTACGAGCGGCACTTGGACACGGCGTTCCAGTTCATGAACAAGTACGGCTACAACGCGGTGAAAACCGGCTACGTGGGCGACATCGTGCCGCTGGGCCACCACCACTACGACCAGTGGATGGTAGACCACTACAACTACGTGCTGACCAAGGCGGCTGAGCATAAAATCATGGTGAACGGCCACGAAGCCGTGCGCCCTACTGGCCTGGCCCGCACCTACCCCAACCTAATCGGCAACGAGGCCGCCCGCGGTACCGAGTATGAGTCGTTTGGTGGTAATAATGCCGACCACACGACCATTCTGCCCTTCACCCGCCTCATTGGCGGCCCCATGGACTACACACCTGGTATCTTCCAAACCAAGATCAGCGCCTACAACCCCAGCAATACGTCCTTCGTGCACAGCACCCTGGCTCGACAACTGGCCTTGTACGTGACGATGTATAGCCCCCTGCAAATGGCCGCCGACCTACCCGAAACTTACAACAAGCACCTCGAAGCCTTCCAGTTTATCAAGGACGTAGCTGTAGATTGGGACGACACAAAAGTATTGGAAGCCGAGCCCGGCGACTACATCACTTATGCTCGTAAAGCCAAGGGCAAGAACAACTGGTTTGTGGGCAGCACGTGTGATGAGAACGGCCGCACTTCTAAAATCAACCTGAGTTTCCTGGACCCTGGTAAGAAGTACGTGGCAACCATCTACGCCGACAAAAAGGATGCTCACTACGAGAAGAACCCGCAGGCCTACGAAATCCGCAAGGTTAACGTCACGAACAAAACCAAGCTGACGCAGTACTGCGCCCCTGGCGGCGGCTACGCCATCAGCCTGATGGAAGCTGGGCGGTAATCCTTCCGCACTAGCGTGCCTACTACGCAAAAGCCTCGTTGCACTGTGTGCAGCGAGACTTTTACTTTTAGATGATGGCAGGCGCAGTGCTGCGCTAGAATGGTTTCGGCACTAGTTACTCTAGTAGCCAGGCAATGGCATCTTCTTGCTTCTGAAAGGTGCGGCTGACCAACCCGTAGCGACTAAAGGCTTCTTCATGGTTTGCATGCGCACATACAACTGGGTAGGCGGCAGAATAGCCGTACGCTGAAGGTAGGGCGTTGCCACAGTGCGAGGAAGCCAATCCACTACTAACCAACTCACTAGCTCATCCTTATACGCACCTAGCTGACGCTGGTCGGAAAGCAGCCGTGTGCAGCCGGTTTGCTGCAGCTGTTGCAAAAGCTTTTCCAGAAGCTGCTGCACCGCTGTTTGGTTGGTAGAGCCAGGCAGCCATGTTAAGTGAAAATACCCGGCAGAATTTTGTCGAAGCACACCTGCTTCATTTTGAATGGAATCGTCCATGAGGCAAGTGGACTGAACAGAAGCACGGGAATACACAAGCTAGACATAAATAGAATAAATGGTATGTATCTAAGTAACGTATTTAACCTTGTATAGTTTTATTCAAAAAATCCGTATTTTCGTTATATATATTTTGAACAAGCGTACTCATTTCTGTAGTTTTACAGATGAGCCTCAGGTGGTGGCCAAACCCGTGTGGAATATGCAGAGGACAGCTTTAACTATTTATGTAGGAGGCAATTGGGGAGGAATCGGGCTGAGCCTGCATGGCACTTGCTCGGGGTCTGCCGAAGCAACTCAGTTGTTGCAGGCAGTACGCCAGGTGTTGCTACGCGGTACCATCACCACCCTTTGGTTAGATTGCCAGCACCTAGCTGCTATCAGCAGTGAAGGACAGCAAACTATGCTTCAGCTTGAGCGCGAAGCTCAGCAAGCGGGCCTGCGGTTGTACTGGTGTAACTTTAACGAGCAAGTAACCCAGCAGCTTTCCGACACGGGCCTGCACTTGTTGCTACGTACCCAGCCAGCTGCCACCTACCCAGCCCCGCTAGGCAGCCTAGACAGAAGCAGCCTGGGCTATGCATCGTAGAGCCTTTGCGGGTACTTGTACCTAGGCAAACCCAACAATTTGAAAATATGAAGGCCCCGGACTGTACCAGTCCGGGGCCTTTCTACTATCTGCCACTAGGGGGTAGCTAGCGGATAAAATCCGGGCGGATGAGGTTTTCGAAGGTGAATATTTCGTCCCACTTTGCCTGGGTCAGCAACTGGCGCTCCTTCACGGCCACCTCGTACACCGACTTGCCGGTTTTCAAGGCCTCCTTCGCAATTTCTGCCGCGGTTTCGTAGCCTAGGACGGGGTTGAGCTGGGTCACGATACCGATACTGTTGCGCACCACATTCTCGGCGTGTTGCGCGTTGGCCGTGATGCCAACCACGCACTTTTCGCGCAGGGTGTGGCAAGCATTGGTCATGTAGGAAATAGAGGTGAACAGAGCAAAGGAAATAACCGGCTCCATCACGTTCAGCTGCAACTGCCCAGCTTCAGCAGCCATGGTCACGGTCAGGTCGGCCCCAATGACGTAGAACGCCGTCTGGTTGACTACTTCGGGCACTACCGGGTTTACTTTTCCGGGCATAATGCTGGAACCGGGCTGCAAGGGCGGCAAGTTGATTTCAAACAGGCCCGCGCGGGGCCCTGAGGACAGCAGGCGCAGGTCGTTGCAGATTTTAGAGAGCTTCACCGCCGTACGCTTCAGCACACCCGAAAGCTGCACGTAGGCGCCCGTATCGTAAGTAGCTTCAATTAAGTCGCCGGCCAGGATCAGGTCGAGGCCCGTTACATCCCGCAGGTGTTTGGTTACCAGCTCGGCGTAGCCATGCGGCGCATTTACCCCCGTTCCAATAGCCGTAGCGCCCATATTGATTTCACTAATGAGGCGGCGGCTATCCTCAATGCGCAGCAGTTCCTCGCGCAGGTTGGTAGCAAAGGCCCGAAACTCGTCGCCCATGCTCATGGGCACCGCATCCTGCAGCTGGGTGCGGCCCATTTTCAGCACATTGCGAAACTCGTCGCCTTTGGCCGCAAAGGCATCGGCTAGTTCGCCTAGCGCCTTGCTGTAGCCGATGAGCTTATTGCTGAGCGCGATGCGGAAAGCCGTCGGGTAGGCATCGTTGGTAGACTGCGAACAGTTGACATGGTTGTTGGGGTGGCAAAACTCATACTGGCCTTTGGCTTTGCCCATGAGTTCCAAGGCCACGTTGGCAATAACCTCGTTGGCGTTCATGTTGACGGAAGTACCGGCTCCGCCCTGAATCATATCCGTCAGGAACTGGTCGTCCATCTCTCCCGCAATTACCCGGTCGCAGGCCCGCAGGATGTAGTCAGCAATAGTAGGGTCTAATACGCCTAGGTCTCGGTTGGCCATGGCAGCCGCCTTCTTCACGTAAGCCAGCGACTGCACAAATAGCGGCTCCACCCGCAGTGGAATGCCCGTAATAGTGAAGTTCTCAATGGCTCTTAGGGTCTGAATACCATAATAGACGTGTTCTGGAATAGCTCGTTCGCCTAGAAAGTCGTGCTCAACGCGGGTGGTTTGCATAGAAGGGTGGTCTGTTGGAAAGCCCATTCTACGAAAAACACCTGAACAATGGCAACCGACTATACTAGGCCGCTTCGGTGCTCGGCACTGGACTAAGCAAAGATATTTCTGTATCTATTTGATTACTTGTACCTTCCGCGCCTTCCTACTAGCTAGTATCGGCCCAAACGCCCTAGCTTTGCCCAGTTATAGCCCACAGCTCAAGGGCTATTAACCAGCGTGCCATCTTATTTTATGACCCTGCAACTTTTGTTTGATACCCCTGGCTTCACCGTCACGCACGACTGCCGCCACAAGCTACTGCATGTTACCTGGCGCGGCACATACACAGCCGCTTCCGCCATTACGCACTGCTACTTGCTGCTTGACTTCGTACGGACTACCTGCTCCACCAAGATTTTCAACGACAGCGCTGAAGTGTTTGATGGCTGGCAGGAGGCTAGCCAGTGGGTTGGTAAAGACTTTTTTCAAATTCTAGGACAGGCGGGAGTGGAAGCCATTGCCTGGGTCACGGCCATGGACTGGCCCGCCCGCACGTGCATTGAGCTAGCCATGAACCATGCGCAAGCCCTGCCCGTGGCTACTTTTGAGTTTGATCAGGAACAAGCCGCCCGTAGCTGGCTACTCAGCATCCGGTAAAAATGACCTTGGGCTTCTGCTGTTCAGCCTGTAAGTTTGAGAAGGCGTCAGTGCTTCGATACTAGTTGATGGATTCTTATACCCCCGGCTTGCACGTGCTAGCCACTTTTACAGCCCCCGTGGCGCCCTTACGGATGTAGAGGCTTGCCGGGCATTTTTTAACCAGCAGATAGCTCAGCAGCAGCTAACTAAGGTGGGCGAGGTATACCACTCCTTCCCCAACGGAGGCTTTACGGCGGTAGTAGGCCTCACGGAATCACACTTGAGCATCCATACCTGGCCCGAATACGGACACGCCACCTTCGACGTATTCCTCTCCAGCTACCGGCGCAACAATGCCGACACGGTGCGCCTGCTGTATGCCGAAACCCTACGTTTCTTTGGTGGAGAGGAACAAGCCAAAACGGAAGTCTGCCGATGAGCGCCCCCGCAGCCCCCGCCCACGTAACTTGTCCGCAGTGTAAGGCGCCCTTGCCGTGCTTCGATGAGCAGCAAAGCACCCATTTCAGCTGCCCTACCTGCCATATGTTCTTTGGGCTGAAAGAAGGCAATCTGCACACCCCGAAAAAGCTACGCAAGTTCACGCAGGAGCCAGCCCACGCGCTGGCCTTGCCAGTAGGCACCTTGGGTAGCCTACGCGGGCAGCCCTTCCGGGTAACGGGCTACATGATTCGTAAGGAGGCCAGAACGCGCGCTTCCTGGGAAGAATACCAGTTGCTCAACCCTGAAACCCACACCTACGCCCAGCTAGCCCTGTACGAAGGCCACTGGACGTACATCACCCCTACCGACCAGAAGTTTACCATTATTACCCGGCAAGGAAACCGAGCTACGGTTGATACTGATGACCACTATTATGAACTTTACAACCGCTACTCGCCACGGGTTTTGTACGCGGAGGGCGAGTTTGACTGGAACATCCTAGACGACGAAGGACTTAAAATTGCCGAGTTCATCGACCCGCCATTGATGCTCGTGGAAGAGAAGAAGGTGCGCTCGGCTACTTGGTACTTGGCCGAGCATGTGGAACCGGCCGAGGTGCAGGAAGGCTTCAACGTGCCACCTTCCCGAATGCCATTTCGCATGGGCACAGGGGCCGTGCAGCCGGCTCCAGGCGCTAACTGGGACGCCCTCAAGAACTTTTCGTTGGGGCTGGCCGTGCTGGTTACTTTCACCCACGTGTTCTTCTCGCTGCTCCGCCCAGAAACTACCCTGGCTGATTTGTCGTGGGCTACTTCTAGCACTACTCCGGCTGCCGCAGCGCCACCCGATTCGAGCACGGCACCCGTGCTCGAAGCAGTAAAGGTTTCTTCGCCCTTTGAGGTGCCGTACAACACGGCCTTGGAGTTTGATTTGCGCGCCAACCTCAACAACCAATGGGTAGAGGTGCCCGTGGTGCTAGTAAACGAGCAAACCGGCCGCACCTACGACTTTGCTAAAACCATGGAATACTACTCCGGGGTGGAAGACGGGGAAAGCTGGAGCGAAGGCAGCGTAACAGCCGACGCCGTGCTGGCGGACATTCCTGCGGGCCGCTACCACGTAAACCTCTACCCCACCACCGACATTACCCAAATCGTGACGGGCAACTTGCGAGTAGCAATCAACACACCGCTGCATTCCAATGTGGTGCTATTCCTGGCTCTTCTGCTGGCTTACCCGGCGGTACAGTACTTACGGCGCCAGAACTACGAGCACAGCCGCTGGCAAAACAGCGACTACGGCCCTCAAGACCAATAATCTGCACCTCTGCGTATGCTTCTTTCTTTTCGCTCCATTCAGTATTACGCGGCCTTGGCTTTGCTCGGCTACGGCGCCTTCGTATGGTCAGGTCTGCACGGTTGGCGCTGGCTTGGCGACGACAACGACAGCACGGAAAACATCAATGGCACCGGCGGCCACAGCTCCGGCAGCCACGGCCGCAGCACCTACTTTCACAAGTAGCACCTAACTCGCAGCCTACTTGCTCTAACGTGGCACGCTAGCCCCTTGGCCGGCGCCCTGCCTCTCTACTCCTTACTATCTCGCCTCATGGAATACCTCAACTTCAAGCTCATTGCCGCCTCTATTATCTATTCCGTTCTGGGCATTCTTATTCTGGTTTTGAGCTTTGTAGTACTCAATAAGCTTACCCCAGGCACGCTCTGGAAGGAGATTATTGAGGAGCACAACACGGCCCTGGCTATTATGGGAGCAGCTTTCATCCTGGCCGTGGCCCTCATCATCAGTTCCGCTATTCATGGATAATGCCACCCTGGCTCGGCCGCGCCGCGAGGCGGCGGCCGCTACGGCCGGGGTACAACCGGCCCTGCTGCTGGGCTCGGTGTTCGTCATTGCCACCTGCGGGCTGGTGTATGAACTGATTGCGGGCACCCTAGCCAGCTACCTCCTCGGCGACTCGGTACTTCAGTTCTCCACCATTATTGGCGTCTACCTGTTTTCGATGGGTATCGGCTCCTGGCTGTCGCGCTACCTGGGTGGGTCGTTGCTGCGCTGGTTTATCCGGCTCGAAATTCTGGTGGGGTTGGTGGGCGGCTTCTCGGCTCCGCTGCTGTTCGTGCTGTTTGAGTACGTAACGTCGTTTCGGCTCATTCTCTACCTGCTGGTAGGCCTTACGGGCATATTGGTGGGACTGGAAATTCCGCTGCTCATGCGCATCCTGGAAGGGCGCTTCGAGTTCAAGGACCTGGTTTCGCGCGTGTTCACATTCGACTACATTGGGGCGCTGCTGGCTTCCCTCATCTTTCCGCTGGTGCTGGTGCCGCAGTTGGGTCTCATCCGGACTTCCCTATTCGTGGGCGCGCTAAACATCATTGTGGCGGGCGTGGCCCTCTACCGCTTCCCCGAAACGCGGCCCTTCCGGCGCAGCCTCACGGGAGCAGTGGTAGCCTCCCTCCTGGCCCTGGGGGTAGGCATCTTCTTTGCCGAGCGCATTCAGACCTATACGGAGGGCATGGCCTTTCAAGACCAGGTGATTTTCAGCAAGAGCACCACCTACCAGCGCATTGTGCTTACCAGAAACAGCCGAGAGCTACGCCTTTTCCTCAATGGCAACTTGCAGTTCAGCTCTCAGGATGAGTACCGCTACCACGAGGCCCTAGTTCATCCGGCCCTGCAAGCCTTGCCCCAGGCGCGGCAGGTACTAGTGCTGGGCGGAGGCGACGGCCTGGCGGTGCGGGAGCTGCTGAAGTATCCGCAGGTGCGCCACATCCGGCTGGTGGACCTCGATGCCGGCATGACCCGCCTATTTCAGCACAACGCCATGCTGGTATCCCTCAACCAGCGCGCCCTACTGTCCCCAAAGGTAGAGGTACTCAACGGCGACGCTTACCAGTGGGTGCGCCAAGATACTGCCCGCTACGACTACATTGTGGTGGACTTTCCCGATCCTTCGAACTACTCTATTGGAAAGCTATACTCGGTAGCCTTCTACCGAGAGCTAGACCATCTGCTGGCCCCCGGGGGGCGCATTGTGGTGCAGAGCACCTCGCCCTACGTGGCTCGGCAGTCGTTTTGGTGCGTGGCCCACACGTTGCAAGCGGCCGGCTTTCAAACCATTCCTTACCACTGCTACGTGCCTTCCTTTGGGGAGTGGGGCTTTGTGATGGCGGGCCGCAACTCGCACTGGCGCCCCAACGGCGGCCCCCTACCTCGAGGGCTGCGCTACGTGACTACCGCTACTATCCGCGACATGCTCTACTTCCCCCCCGACATGACCGAGATACCCACCGAAATCAACCAACTGAATAACCAAGCGTTGGTGCGCTACTTCGAGGAAGATTGGGGTCCCTATTCGCACTGATTTCTGTCGCTGAAATACTACCTCGACTACTGCTCATGGCTATTAACTAAACCGTGCAGCACAAAGCATAGGTACTGCACTAACTACCTTGATTGACTTGCTTTCCCTTGACTGTCACTGATGATTAACCGGCGCACGTTTCTGCAACGCTCCGGGCTGGGGCTGGCGGGCACTTTGCTAGCCCCCACGAGCCTGCTGCATTCCTGCCGGCCTGGCACGGCGCGGGCCCATATTCAGGGCAGTTTGCACGGGGCCAACCACGCAACGGGGCACGTACTACGCCAACCAGACCGCCTACCTCCTCCCACGCGCACACTTCAGACGGATGTACTGATTGTGGGCGGTGGCGTGGCGGGCTTGGCAGCGCGGCGCGAACTAGCGCGCCGCGGAAAGCAGGAGGTACTGCTGGTGGAGCTAGATGAGCACGTAGGCGGCAACTCAGCCGGGGGCCGCAATGAGGTATCAGCCTATCCGTGGGGGGCGCACTACCTCCCCGTACCCGACCCGCGCAACCGTGAACTGCTGGCTTTTTTGCAGGAGGCAGGCACAATCAGCGGGTACGATGCCACCTCGGGCTTGCCTATTTATAATGAGTACCACCTGTGCCACGACCCCGAAGAACGCCTGCTCCTCCATGGCCATTGGCAGCAAGGCTTAGTGCCGGACTTGGGAGTACCGGCGGCGGAGAAAAACCAAATAGCGCGCTTTTTCCGTCTGGTTGAGGAGTTGCGTCACGCCACTGGTGCCGATGGGCTAGATGCCTTTCGCATTCCGCTGGATGCGTCGTCGGGTGATGTGCAGTTTCGTCAGTTGGATGCCCTTTCGTTTGCTGAGTATCTGGATCAGCAAGGGTTTACCTCGTCTCACCTGCGCTGGTACCTCGACTACTGCTGCAAGGATGACTATGGCACCCTGGCGCTCATACGTCGGCGTGGGCGGGACTGCACTACTTTGCCTCGCGCAAAGGCCGCGCCCACAACGCCACCGCAGCCGATGTGCTGACCTGGCCCCAGGGCAACAACTTTCTAGCAGAAAGCCTGCGCAAGCAGGCTGATTCCCCCATCTTACCCCACACGCTGGCGTACCAGCTTGAGGAAACCCCTGCGGGCTTGGCCGTGCTGTGCTACGATGCCGCCACCCGCCACACTATGCGGATTGAGGCCCGGCAGGTGCTGCTAGCTACCCCCGAGTTTATCACGCGCCGGCTAGTGGCCGGACTACCAAACCTGGCGCGCCCCGCGCTAGCACTTGAACACGTGCCTTGGGTAGTGGCAAACCTATCGGTAGCGGGCCTGCCCCAAGGCCCTGGTCGGCCCTTGTGCTGGGACAACGTGCTGTATGGTACGGCCTCCGTGGGCTACGTCAATGCTACCCACCAGAGCTTGAGCCTCAACAACCACGGCCCCAAAGTCATTACCTACTACCTGCCCCTGACGGGCCCCCATGCCACTGCCACCCGCCAAGCCGCCTATCGCACCAGCTACGACGAGTGGGTGGCCCGCATCTTGGCTGAGTTGGAAACTGCTCACCCCAACCTCGCCACCTTTGTGCAGCGGGCAGATGTGTGGGTGTGGGGTCACGGGATGGTAGCTCCTACCCCCGGCACCATCTGGAACCCAGTTCGGAAAGCGGCCATGCAGCCCTGGCAAAACAAGGTATTCTTCGCCCACACCGACCTGAGCGGCGTTTCTATCTTCGAGGAGGGATTCTACCAAGGGCTGCGTGCGGCTACTGAGCTACTAGCGGCGGCCTTACCCACGGCCAACGCCTAAGCAAACTTCGTTCTCTACTCCCCCATGCCTGCCCTTGCCCCGCCCACCTCTGCGCCCGTAGCCAGCCGCCAGCCCTGGATTCGCTCCGCAAGCTTTGACGGGCTGTACGTATTGGCGCCTCCTTTTTTGGCCTTGCTGGGAGTGTTGCTACTGCCTGATACCTACCGCACCACCAGCCGCATGCCCTTGGTGGCCTGGGTGGGCCTGGTAGTTCTTATTGATGTAGCGCACGTGTACAGCACCCTGTTTCGCACCTACCTTGACCCCGTGCGCCGGCGCCAGCACCGCACGTTGCTGTGGGTAGCACCACTAGCTTGCTACGCTGTGGGCATTGCCCTGTATGCGGCCAGCGGCCTCTGGTTCTGGCGCGTGTTGGCGTACTTGGCCGTCTTTCACTTCATCCGCCAGCAGTATGGGTTTCTGCGCCTCTATTCCCGCCGAGAACCAGCCGCGGGTGCTGGCCGTCAGCTCGATACGGTGCTCATCTACTATGCCACTATCTACCCGCTGTTGTACTGGCACCTGTCGGCACCGCGCAATTTCAACTGGTTTGTAGACGGCGACTTTGTGCAGTACAACTGGCCAGTAGGTCGGCTGGCAGCCACCATCGTATACGTGGCGCTGCTGGTAGCCTACGCCTACAAAGAAGTGAGGCAGTGGCAGCAGACGCGGCAGTTCAACTGGCCCCGCAACTTGCTCGTAGCAGGCACGCTTGTGTCTTGGTACTGCGGTATTGTTCTGTTCAACGGCGACTTGGCTTTCACTCTGCTCAATGTCGTTGCCCACGGTATTCCTTACCTCGCCTTGGTATGGGCAGCTAGCCACCCGGACGCTCCTAAGCAGGCAAACAGCCTTCCACACCGGCGGGCCACGGCGCCGTGGTGGACGGGCCGCTACGGAATCATCGGCTTTCTAGCCGTACTCATGGGGCTAGCTTTCCTGGAAGAAGGTGTATGGGATGGCTTGGTATGGCGGGAGCACGCCCCCGTGTTTAGCTGGTTTCATAGTCTACCCGCCGTGACGGATTCAGTGGGGTTGATGCTGCTGGTTCCTTTGCTTGCCCTGCCCCAAGCCACGCACTATGTACTAGATGGCTTTATCTGGCGCCGCGGCCAGTAAGCCAGCGCTACCCCCTCAGCTACCTAGAAAGCACAGAAAAGCCAAGACCAGCCGCTGCTAGTCTTGGCTTGTATAAGTTGAGTGAATAAAGCGGTTAAGCAGCCTGCTTACCTCAGAGCAGCGGAAGTTAAGCAGCTTGCGTAGTAGCCTGCGGACGGGCTACTTCTGCTTCCAGAATTTCTATTACGTAGCCTGTCTCGGTGGAGTAGGTTTTACGATAATACACAGTAAGCTGACGGCCGCGCGGCGACTCCACGCTTGTGGAGCAGACCGTACCGTAGGCTTTTTCCTTTTCCAGGAAAGGGCGCAGGATGTGCAGAGTCTGCAAGAATTCGGCGGGTAGAATCCCTTGTTCTTCCTGCAACCGAACGGCGCTGATGGGATACAAAAATCGGGTTTGAAACAGAATCATCGACGGTAAAAAACCAGAGTGAATACGTACGGCTGCTAAACAGTAACTAGCTGCTGTACATTCCACTAAGGCCATTTTTCTCGCTGATTATCTTTCTGCTTTCTCTCCCGCTACCTGCGCGCTACGCTTACACCGTGAGCACCACCGAAACAGCCGTCGAACCGCCCTGGTCATCATCTGTTACCAGCAGTAGCTCGTACCGATTAGAGCCACTGCGTCGGCGCACTACCACGCTTTCCACCTTGCCCCGGTAAGGCTGGCCGTCGGGTTGCGTCAGTAGGGTGCACGCCACTGCTACAGGCTGCCTCGACTCACGCTTCAAGTCTAGTAGTCCCACAAAGGAGCCGAGCACGGCCCCATCTAGTACTGCATCCTGCGTGTCTTCCACGGAGGCCGTAATGAATAGCTGGTCTTCAAAAAAAGCCGCCCCCGAAAAGCCCGCAGGCTTACCGTCGATAGTGGGCAGGTGGTAGAACTGGTGCCGTACGGCAGGGGCCTGTGTAGTATGGTGCTGCAGAAAGCTCAGGGTAGCGGCTAGGGGCAGCCGAAACACTAAGTTGCCGGCGGCTGATCCTACCGTGCGCTGAAACAGCAGCAACTCCTGGGGCGTGGTAGCGGCAGCTTCCAGGTTCAGGGTAATGCCCGCGGGCAATTGCTTGCGCAGGGCGGCGTACAAGCCGCTGAGTGCCAGTGGGTATACCGTAGCGGCGGCTCCGGGCCCATGCGGAAGCACCACCCAGAAGCCCTGCTCCCGCACGGATGTAGCTCCTGAGCCCAGGGCCAGCAAGCCCTTCTCGCCACTAGCAGTAGTCAGGGCCGTGAGGCATTCCAGATCCAGCTTTCTGTCCTTGGGGATGCGGCCGGTACTAAAGTGTGCTGTCTCAAATAGCGGCGTCGGCTCACCCGCTACCATTGAGGCGGCGTCTAGCTGATACAGAAAGGGCGCATCGTCGCCAATTACGTAGGCTACATTGCCGACCAGCTCTACCCCGGAAGCTGAGGGCAGATTAGGCAGTGCGGTTTCCTGCTGAATAAGAGCTTGCATATCCTGAGAGCGTTATACCGTGGTTGAGTCGTCCTGGCAGCTACTTACTTGACGATGGTAAACTCTACGCGCCGATTGAGCTTGCGGGTTTCTTCTTTGGCATTGCTAGCGCGGGGCTTGCTGCCTCCAAAACCAATAGTGCTGATGCGCCGCTCGGGCACGCCGCGCATTACAAGGTAGCGTTTTACCTCCGCCACCCGGTTTTCGGACAGTTCCTGGTTTAGCTTAGCATCGCCCTGGTTATCGGTGTGGCCTTCTAGCCGGATGTTTACCGCAGGGTTATCTTGCAGGGTACGGGCCAAGCGGTTCAGCTCGGTGTAGGAGGCGGGCAGCAAGCTAAACTTACCCTGGGCGAAAATAAGGGTAGGCAATTCCAAACTAGAACCCACAGCGGCTGGTACCAAAGGCAGCTCACGGCTCAAGGAGCCAGTAGTTAGCGTCACCGTATCGGTAGCGGTGAGGTAGCCAGCCCGGGTAGCGAGCAGGCGGTAGCTGCCCGGGGGCAAGGAGAGCTGGAACCCGCCCACGGCTGCATCGGTGCGCATAGTGGCATTGAAGGCCATATCATTACCGAGCCGAATTGCTTTTACTTCCGTGGCTAAGGCCTGCCGCGTTTTGGCATCTATGGTGCGACCAGTAAGTAAAATGCGAGCGGCCACGGCGGGCGCTACCGGGGCGGGGGCAGGTGCCCGAGCCGTATCCACGGACACTACTCCGGTAACTGTGCGGAACAAATCAATAGGGCCGTTGGCCGTGGGCGACGACGCGTAGAAAGCCTGCTTCTCATCCCCGGAGAGCGACAAATATGCGTCAAACCCCGGTCCGTTCAGGGGGGCGCCCAAATTGCGCGGCTCAGTCCAGCGGGTCCACGTGTCGTCGAGGCGCTGGCTCACGAATATATCGGCGCTGCCGTAGCCAGCATGACCGTACGAACTGAAATACAGCGTTTTGCCATCGGCCGCTAGCCAAGGGGCAAACTCAAAGCCCGGTGAGTTCACCACGGCTCCCAGGTTCAGCGGCTCCGTCCAGAGGCCGTCGGCAGTGGGGCGGCTCACATACAGGTCGTTGAGGCCCTGGGAGTCGCCCCGCTCCAAAGAGAGGAGCAAAATCTTCTCATCCGCCGTTTGGAAAAAGGAGGTTGCGGGGCCAGCAGAGTAATAGTTAGCAATTTCTAGTGGCACAGGATGCGCGTTTTTGCCCTGAGCATTGCGAGCAATGCGGCTCACACTTTCGTCGCGGTAGCTACCGTCCCGCTCATAGGTTCCCCGCACCAGCAGGGTGTTGCCAGATGTACCCGTTACTGCCATTATCCCGTTGTTTTGGGGCGTGTTCAAGGTAATAAGGCGTGTAGCCGCTCCCCACGTTCGCCCGGCATCGGCCGAGCTGCTCACCCAAATATCTCCCGACTCCGATACGCCTTCCATGTTGCCAGCATAGCGAGTACGCACGAAATACAATGTCTGACCGTCGGGGGTCACCACGGGTTGCAATTCATTACCGTTGGTATTGAGGTTAGCCAGCGGAGCGGGTTGCCCGAAGCCAGGCTGCTGCGGATCGACATTTAGGCGCAGTTTAAATAGCTTCCACTGTTGCGTGGCGCGGTTTTGTGGGCGCTGCCCTACCACTGGTGTACCATTAAACTTGTCGGCCGCGGCCAGGGCAGCGCATTTGTCGTTGCCTCGGCTCACGAGCATAAAGCTGCCAATAGGGCCCGATGGCACCAGCTTCCACTGCTGATAGAAGCTGCCTGTCCAGGGCCGCTGCACCAGGGGAGCTCCTTCATCGGGGCGGTCGAGGGTGAGGCACTTGCCACTGTGGCGGGCCTCAATCCGGTAGAAGTCGCTACCAGCGGCAGCCCGCACAAAGCGCCACTGCTGGCTATTGGCGTGGGTAAACTCCCATTGGATGCCCGGGGCAGCAGCCTCCGTAGAAGCACCCGTAATATCTAAACTGCGGCCACTGCTGCGGGCTACTACGCCGTACCACGCGTCCTCGTCAGGGGTAAAAGCCGACTGGGCTTGGGCAGGCAAGGTCAGCAACAGGCAATAGGCTACACAAGGCAGCAAAAAGCGAATCAACGAAGTAATCATGCAAGCAAAACGGATGGACCGGGCCGCAAGTTAGCCGAAATCCTCCCTCAGGGGGTTTGTATAACAAAACGCCGCCCCCCTATAAGCTAGGGAGGCGGCGTTTTTCGTAGTGCACCAACAAAGCTACCTGGCTTAGCAATATCTAGCTAGGGTTGCTGATGTACTTAAACCGGACGAACCGCTCGTTCTCGTAGATGGCGGTGAAATGACCGCCCGCAACTTTGGATTCGCTCTTGCGCTCCGCGTTCTTAGATGGAGCACTTGAGGTAGAGTTAGTAGTTGGTACTGCAGGATATGCACCGGGCATCATGCCGGGTACGTGGCAAATGAAGGATAGAATTTTAGAAGCCATGGTTGGTAAAAATTTGATGTTGTACAATGGGTGTCGAAAGTCGAAGAAAGCGAGGGCTCAAGGCCGCTCGGAAAACATAGTACAGCGAATGACTCCTATATGAAGATATCGCCATTATTTTGAACGATGCTAAGGTATAATTTTTCTTTGTATAATGTAAATCCGTGGTAGCCCGTATTTTTTATCCGTGCTAGTACGGATGTTACTTACACCGCTGAAAATCCTTATGTGAGAGGTGAGACGCGTGAAAAGAAAACTCCTTAGCTACGCACTTAGTAATCTGACTGTGTTCTACTTACTTACTGAATACTCTCCTCTATAACCAGGAGATACTAGCGGTCCGAAGATTCAAAGTGCAGCCTACCAATGAGCGCAAAAGCATGTATACCACTCGTCTTTTTATACAACAAAAAGTTCACATACTGCCTCATATCAGAACAGACACTGCGCACTCTTCGCCATATGTACCAAAAACGATTATATATGACTATTCAAAAGCAAAAATCAATTCTTTTATTGATTATTCCTATTGAGCGTTCATGGTATACACCTATTATTACTGAAAAGTGCCATATTTAGGTTCATTTGGGCAATTCTTTCTGAGAACTATCCTACTCTGAAAATATCCTGAATCTAGTACGCACTTAGCTATCAGGGCAATACACCAGTAAAAAGCAAGGGTAGTCTAGCTTATGCCTGACTTAACTTTGCTTCTTTAGCCCCGCTCCCTTCCCCTACTAAAGCATTCAGCCGATTAGCTTGTGGCGCATGGCATATTGAATCAGCCCCACTACCGACTTAGAGTTTGTTTTGGTCAGGATGTTTTTGCGGTGGGTTTCTACTGTCCGCTCACTGATAAAGAGCGTCTCGGCAATGTGGGAGTTGGAGTACTCACGGGCAATCAACTGTAGAATCTCGCGCTCCCGGTTCGTTAGCTCGTTAGCTCGCGGCTCCTGAGGCCTCTCCCGCAGCCCCGAGAGTTGCAGGTTTTGTAGCATAGTAGCGCCCACTTCGCCGCTGAAATAATTGTGCCCGGCCGCTACTTCCCGAATAGCAAGCGTAAGCTCCGACTTAGTAGAGGTTTTGAGGACGTACCCGGCGCAGCCCGCTTCCAGAACCTCTGCCACCGATGCATGATCATGGAACATACTCAGAATCAGGATGCGTACCTGTGGCCGCTGGGCCCGGATAGCAATGGCCAGTTCCGTTCCGCTCATGCCTGGCATGTTAAGGTCGAGTACGGCCACCAGCACTTCGGGGTGCATAGCTAGTACATCCAAGGCTTCCTGGCCACTACAGCTTGCGCCACCACGGGTAAGTCGGCTTCTGACTTTAACAAGGACTTGATTCCTTCAATCACCACCGGATGGTCATCTACCAGAAGCAAGGGAATACGGGTGAGGGGTAGTAATGGTACACTCATAGGGTAAACACAGAAGAGCCAGCTCTAAAAAGCCGTAAAAAGGAAAGAGCACGCCCCAACACAATATGCGTAGCACATGAAGTAGGAAGATATTACTTTCTAATTTGGTTTTCAAAGGAAATCATCGGTCCTCCCCGTTATCTTTTCCAATGTCATCCCAGAACTGTACTTCGGCTTTTCTAAACACCACGGCCGCCAAATTGGCGGGCCCGTGGTGTTTAAGGGAGTCGGAAAACGCTAGCGCAGACCATATTTCGCCCGAAACTTGTCGCGCAAATAGGTTTGCTTAGTGTCGAGACGAAATGCACGGCCATCAATGTAGGCTTGCGTTACATTATTGGTACGCATATCCAATAAGTCGCCGCGGCTCACTACCAGCGTGGCACTCTTGCCCGCCTCCAAGGACCCGTATTCCTTATCAAGCCCTAGAATGCGGGCCGGGCTGAGCGTTACGGCCGTAAGGGCCTGCTCCTTGGTTAGGCCGTGCCCAGCCGCAGTGCCCGCAATGAAGGCTAAGTTGCGCGCCCCCGATGTTTCCATACCACCTTCATAATCAAGGCAGAACCGAACACCGGCCTGTTGCAACAAGCTAGGCAGTTTGTAAGGCAGGTCGTAGTCGTCGCCCTCCCGGCGAGGTAGGGCGTGAATGCGGGATAAGATTACGGCTACGTCGTTCTGCTTCAGAAAGTCCAGCATCATCCAGGCATCGCGGGCGCCTACCAGCGTCACCTTCTGCACGCCCAGGCGCTTAGCAAACCGCACCGACTCCACTATTTCCTTACCGTAGTCGGCGTGGATAAACAAGGTTTTAGAACCGTCGAACAAGCCGCCCATCGACGTCAGACGCAGGTTTTCCTTGCGGCTGGTAGGTTGCTGGCGGTAGGCGCTGGCTTCCGTAAGCAAGCTTTCTAGCTGGCGGAGCTGCTCCGTGCGGTTTTTCTCGCGCATCTCTAGTGCCTTTGCATCTTCGGCGGGGCTGGTTTTGATGACCATAGCCGGCCAGTTCAGGTGCAGGCCATCGTCCGTTTTTACGGCCGCATCCTGCCAGTTCCAGGCGTCTAGCTGCACCACGCTGCTTTGCCCCGAGAGCATACCACCGCGGGGCGTCACTTGCGCCAGCAGCACGCCGTTGGTCCGTACTGTGGGTAGAATATCAGAGTCGGTGTTGTAGGCAATGATGCTGCGCACGTTCGGGTTGAGAATGCCCACTTCCTGCTCGTCGACGGTAGCCCGAATGGCTTCTACCTCCGTAAGACCCAGGGTAGTGTTGGGCAGAATCAGGCCAGGGTAAATTTCCTGACCGTTCACGTCTACTACCTCGTAGCCTGCTTTGTCTTGCTGAAAGCCGCTCTGGGCGCCAGCGTACGTTATTTTACCTTTGTCGAATGCTACGGCCGCGTTGGCACTACCGTGCCGTTGCCTACGTGCAAGGTGCCGCCCACTAGTAGCACAGGTTTGCTTTGGGGCGGGGCCGGAGCCGGCACCTGGGCCGCGGCAGTGGTGGCCGCTAGCAGACCTAGGGAAAGAAGAATATGCTTCATGGAAGTGTTGTCGTTAGTTGTCTGGGCCGTTTGTGCGGAGGGTACTCCCGTAAGTGCCGTTGCAGCGCAAGGCGGCACCTACGCGCGGGAGCCTGAGCTGAACGGCCGAGTATCGCACTGAGTAGAGCACTAATCTGGCTGATTTACTGGTCTAGCTCCTTGGCCTCGCCTAGGGTGTCGCAGTGGTAGTGTTTGGTGGGCCTAGCGGTTGGGACTTGGGTAGGGGCACCACCCTTCTTAGCAGCCAGCATCAGCTGCACAATGCGCAGGCGCTCCTTCTGCATATCCTGGCGCATCTGCTGGTCGCTTTCCACGTCGAATAGCAAGCGGCCATCCACAAACGTGCGCTCAGCGTGAGCGTAGATGCTCAGCGGATTATCGCTCCACAGCACTACGTCGGCATCCTTCCCTTCCTTGATGCTACCCATCGTCTTGTCGAGGTGCAGCATCTTGGCCGGGTTAATCGTTACCAGCTTCAAGGCCTCTTCTTCCGACAGCCCGTTGTACTTCACCATTTTGGCGGCTTCCTGATTGAGGCGACGGCTCATCTCGGCATCATCGGAGTTGATAGCCACGTTCAGGCCCACGTCGTGCATGATACCCGCGTTGTACGGAATGGCGTCGCGCACTTCGTTTTTGTAGGCCCACCAGTCGGAGAAGGTGCTGGCATTGATGCCACGTGCTTTCATCTTATCGGCCACCTTATAACCTTCCAGAATGTGGGTGAAGGTGTTCACCTTAAAATTCATGCGGTCGGCTACGTTCATCAGCATGTTGATTTCTGACTGCACGTAGCTGTGGCAGGTGATGAAGCGCTGGTCGTTGAGAATTTCTACTAGGGCCTCCAGCTCCAAGTCGCGGCGCGGGGCTTCGCCTTTTCTCTGCTTGGCTTTGCTTAGCTTATTCCAGGCTTTCCACTGCTGCTCGTACTCCTTTGCCCGCGTGAAGGCATCTACAAACACCTGCTCGGTGCCCATGCGGGTTTGGGGGAAGCGCAACACGTTGGCCTCGCCCCAGTTACTTTGCTTCACGTTTTCGCCCAGGGCAAACTTGATGAAGCCCGGCGCTCCCTGAATCTTCATCTGCTCGGCGGTTTGGCCCCACCGCAGCTTAATCAGCGCCGACTGCCCACCAATAGGGTTAGCCGAACCGTGCAGTAGCTGTGCGGCTATTACGCCGCCAGCCAAGTCGCGGTACACATCCACATCCTCGGCATCTACCACGTCGCTAATGCGCACCTCACTGGTTACCGACTGGGTACCTTCGTTTACGCCTTCCGAAATGGCAATGTGGGAGTGCTCGTCGATGATGCCGGGCGTGAGGTGTTTGCCGGTGCCATCCACGGTGCGGCCACCGCTAGGCACGGAAAGGTTGCGGCCAATTTTGGCAATTTTACCGTTTTGCAGCAGTACGTCGGTATTTTCCAGCTTGCCGGCGGCCTCACTGGTCCATACCGTTGTATTCTTGATAAGCACCGTTTGCTGGGTGGGTAGAGCCGGCCGGCCGTAGGCTACAAATGGAAATTGCAACTGCCCTAGCTGCACCGGCTCGGGCGCCTTGGCTGAGTCGCGGCGAGCGGCCCGGCTGGCTTCGTCTAGGCGGCGGGCACTCCATTTAATAGCAGTAGCATCGGGCAGTTGGCCGTCGCCTTGAAACACGCGCCCCTCTTGAGTGTAGTAGCCAGCCAGCCGCACGGAGCCGCTGCCCTTCTTCTTCGGAGTTGGGTTATACACAATGGTTGTCAGGTCGCCGGACACTGTCAGGTTGCCCTTCACGGTGTCGCCGGGGGCGGCTACGATCTTCAGCTCGGGTGCTTCGGGCTTGCCCGCCAGCAGCAACTTGGTTTCGGGCTGGTTGCCCAGCTTCAGGGTGTACACTCCCCGGTAGTCGTTGGGAATTTCGCTGAGCTGGTACCGCACCCCCTGCACCCAGTTGTCCAGCATCACGTTGTCTTCGGCAAACAGGCGGGTAGAGCACACCAGGAAGTTAGCTTGCATGCCCGGCTTCAAGGCCCCTACCCTATCCTGAGCTTTTACCAAGGAAGCGGGAGTAGCCGTAAGCGCTTGCAATGCCTGCTGCTCAGTTAGGCCGTACTGAATGGCTTTACGCAGGTTGGGCAAGAACTTCTTCTTGTCTTTCAGGTCGGCGGCGGTTAGGGCAATGGGTACCCCGGCCTTGGCAAGTAGCCCAGCATTGGCGGGGGCCATTTCCCAGTGCTTCAGGTCTTGCAAGGGCACGCGTATGGCATCGTACACGTCGTCTACCACGTAGGCATCGGGAAAATTGAGGCTTACAATAAGCGGGGCTTCCGTGGCCTGAATGTCGGGTAGGCGCTGGTACTCGTCGCCGCGGCCCTTCAGAATGTATTGCACGCCAAACTCATCACCAACTTTATCGGCCCGCAAGGCGCTTTGCTTGTCGCGCACCTCAAAAATAGCCGGCAAACTGCGCTGCTGGTTTAGGGCCCGCAACGATAGGTTTTGCTCCCGTGTGGGGTTGCGCTGGTTCCAGTCGGCGTCGAGGTAGGTTTGGCGCAGCAGCGCAATGCTCCCCATCAGAGAAGAGGGATAGTCCTGGGTGCTAGTGCCTTTATCGAACGAGTAGGCCGTGGCTGCTCGATCCTGCAGAATCAGTTCGTTTTCCTGGCGGTTGGTGTTCAGGCTTACCAGGGCGGCCGTGCCGCGCACAATGCCATCGGGCTGGTGGGTAAGCACCGCCCCAAAGCCCAACTTGCGCAAGGCATCAGCCTGCTCATCATTAGCCGCAAATAGCTCCGCCGCGTTTACTTCCGGGTGCACGGCTTGGTTCCAATCGTAGGCGCCGGTTTTGGTGCTTTCAAACTGCGGACCACCGCGGCGGCCGCGGCGTTCGAGAGTTTTTACCTCGGGCACGCCATAGCTGGCGTACAGGTCTACGAAGCCGGGGTAAATGAACTTGCCCTTCAGGTCCTGAACGACGGCACCGGCTGGAATTTTAACCTTGGTACCCACGGCTTCCACTTTGCCATCCCGAATAATAAGAGTGGCGTCGTTGACCCGGGTTTTGTAGTCGGTGAAGATGGTAGCGTGCGTGAAGGCGTACAGGCCGGGCCGATCATCGTACACACCGTTGCGTGGAAACGTAGCCGACTGTGCATACGCAGCCGAAAGGCTGCCCATGAAGAGGCCGCCCGCCAGGCCTAGCTGGCGCAGGTCAATTCGCATAAGAGTACAGGGTAGAGTTCAGGAAATATGTAGAAAGGCTAGCGTGCAGGTGGTAGAGCCAAAGGCCTACTGCCAAATGTAAAGAAAGAAACCACCAGCTACAGTAGGTTGCAGCACCTTGCCTCAACCTTGTACATACCTCATCAGTATGTGCATTATTCTCCACTCTTTCACTTACCTACTCATGCGCAAAGGCACCAACGTCAGCTGGAAGTACGGAACCGGCACTGCTACTGGCAAAATTGAAGAAACCCACAAGGAAAGCGTAACCCGTAAGCTGCAGGGGGCCGAAATTACTCGCCACGGCACCCCCGATAACCCGGCTTTTCTTATTGTGCAAGAAAACGGCGACCGGGTTTTAAAGCTGCAAAGCGAAGTAAAAGCCACCTCAGCCGCTAAGAAATAGCCATTCGGCTAGGTAGAATGCCAGGGTACTACTCGCAAAAAAAGGCTCCGCTGGATAGTCCAACGGAGCCTTTTTTAAGCAGATTTTGCTGGTAAAGCCTACAGATTGTTACTGTCTGGCTTGATGAAGGCTTCTTCTTCCATTTCCTTGGGTACTACTACAATGCCCTGCTGCAGCTTAGAGTTGCGCTTGCCATACAGGAAGTACACCACAAAGCCCAACAGCATCCAGCCCATGGCCACTTTCAGCGTGAAGGTATCGAGGGCAGCAATCATGGCCAGGCATACTAGAATGCCCATGATAGGCACGAAGGGGAACGAAGGATTTGAGAGAGGCGAACGGAACGGACGGGGCTGCGCCGGATCGGTTTTGCGCATAATCCATACGCCCGCCGACACCAACACGAAAGCCAACAGCGTACCAAACGAGGTCAGGTCGCCGGCCAAGGAGCCAGGCACAAAGGCGGCAAACGCGCCTACAAACACTAGCAGCACCAAGTTCGACTTATAAGGGGTGCGGAACTTGGGGTGCAGCTCGGAGAAAGCCTTGGGCATCAGGCCATCGTTGGCCATGGAGAAGAACACGCGGCTCTGGCCCATCAGCATCACCAGTACTACCGACGAGAAGCCGGCCAGAATAGCCACCGTTACGGCCGTGGAAAGCCACTCGTAACCGGGCATGTGCTCTTTAATAGCGTAAGCCACTGACGCCTCACCGCCCTTAGCAGGGTCAGCAAATTCGCGCCAGTTAGCCACGCCCGTCAGCACGTGGCCAAACAAGATGTAGAGCACCGTGCAGACGGCCAAAGAGCCGAGAATACCAATGGGCATGTCGCGCTTAGGATTCTTGGCTTCTTGTGCGGCCGTCGATACGGCGTCAAACCCAATAAAGGCGAAGAACACGATGGCCGAGCCACCCAGAATGCCGAAAATGCCATGCTTGTTCCAGTCAGTGTACTCGCGCACTACTTCGCCGGCGGCGTTGCGCACGGGCTCGGCATTTTCCGGAATCAGGTAGGGGGTGTGGTTGGCAGGGTTGATGAACTGCCAGCCGATAGCAATGAACACCAGCACAATAGCCACTTTCACCACCACAATGATGGAGTTGAACGTAGCCGATTCTTGGGTGCCTTTGATTAGGAGCAAGCTCAGGGCCACGATTACCAACAGGGCAGGCAGATTTAGCCAGCCCCCTTCGCTGGGCGCGTGGCACAACTCAAAGGGTATTCGGGTTCCAAACACCTCCAGCAGCTTATTTAGGTACTCGCTCCAGGCAATGCTTACAGTGGCTGCCCCCAGGGCGTACTCCATAATCAGGGCCCAGCCAATTACCCAGGCTACAAATTCGCCCATGGTAGTGTAGGCGTAGGTATACGCCGAACCAGCAATTGGAATCATGGCCGCAAACTCGGCGTAGCACAGCCCGGCAAAGGCGCAGCCAATGGCGGCCACAATGAAAGCCAGCGTTACGCCCGGACCGGCAGCCTGGGCGGCAGCGGCCGCCGTGCGCACGAATAGGCCGGCTCCAATAATAGCCCCGACGCCCAGAGCCACGAGGTTAGCCGCGCCCAAGGTGCGCTTTAGCGAGCCTTCTCCGGAGGAGTTGGCCTCGCCCAGCAGCTGGGACAGCGGTTTTTTGGCGAAAATATTTGCCATACAGGTTATGAAGGAGTAAAAAAAGAGAGGTGTGAGGTGTAAAAATGGCAACGACAGCCGCCTGCAAGCAGCCACGTGGCCCGAATATAGCCGTTTCTGTTGAGTGCATGCATTGGCGCTACGGTTGCTGGCTTGAATTGCAGAGCCAGATTAAACCTGGCGTAGGCTCGACTATCCAACCAGCATACCTCCATTCCAAAGACTCTCTGCTCATGAAAAAGATGCTTGCCATCCTCGCCGTTGCTTTTCTGACGGCTGGCACTGCTACTGCCCAAACTGCTACAACCCCCACTACCCTGGGTGCCCGCCAGGGCCAGCGGGACGGGGGGCGCATGAACATGACGCCTGAGCAGCACGCTGATAGGCAGGCCCAACGCCTCACCAAACAGATCGGCTTGTCGGCCGATCAGACAGCCCAGGTGCGGGCTATTGCCCTGGCTGAAGCGCAGGAAACAAAAACAATGCGTGCCAACGCCTCTGCTAGCACCGACCGCCAAGCTGCTATGCAACAGATGAAAGCCACCCGCGAGAAGTATGACGCACAGCTGAATGCCGTACTTACCCCCGCCCAGGCTACGAAATACACCGAAATACGCGACCAAAAAATGGACAAGCGCAAAGACACGATGAAAGGTGGCAAGATGAAAGCTAAAATGAAGAGCTAAGCTGCCTTCATCTTACTCGTACCATTAAGTAAAAAAAGCTCCGGCCTGTGCGGCCGGAGCTTTTTTAGTGGACAGCATTCTACCTCAGTCACTACCTATTTATGCGTTACGAGGTACCGGCTACTAGAACATTCCAGCTTTTTAGTTGTATCCAAATCAGGCTCAGTATCACAACAGTAGCCAGCACAATTCATAGTACCCGGCGCAAATAGCAGTAGCGAAAAACCAGCACCTGCTTATATTTGACAATATGCCTCCCGTATCAGTTGAGCTGACGGGTAGGCAGCCACTACATCTACCACCCCATGAGTCCTCTGCCCAGTAGTACCGCGTCGGTACAGATTCAGCAGTTTTACGACAAGGGTTTAGCTCACGCGAGCTACGCCATCCGCAGCGGCCGTCAAGTAGCCATTATCGACCCGGCCCGCGACCCTCAGCAGTACTATGATTTCGCCGATGAGCACGACGCCAAGGTTGTTGCCGTCATCGAAACGCATCCCCACGCCGACTTCGTGAGCAGCCACCTGGAAATAGCCCAGGAAACAGGAGCCACTATTTATGTAAGTAAGCTGGTACAGGCCAGCTACGAACACCAGCCTTTTGACGAGGGCGACCGTATTGTCCTGAACACGGTGGAGTTGCACGCCATTAACACGCCCGGTCACTCCCCCGATTCCATCAGCATTTTGCTGATCGACGACCTTGCGCAAACGCGCGCCGTCTTTACTGGCGACACCTTATTTGTGGGCGACGTGGGCCGCCCCGATCTGCGGGAAGATGGCACTGTGGGCGGACACAACCGCCAAGACCTGGCCGCCCAGCTGTATCAGTCTACCCGCCAGAAGCTCATGACCCTACCCGCCACTACGCGTGTGTACCCGGCGCACGGCCCCGGCTCGCTTTGTGGCAAGACTACCTCCCCCGACCTCGACAGCACCATTGGCAAAGAGCTGAAAACCAACTATGCGCTTCAGCCTATGTCGCAGGCCGAGTTTATTAAAGTGCTGCTCGAAGATCAGCCCTTCATGCCTAAGTACTTCGGGCATGATGTGTTGCTGAACAAACACGGCGCCCTACCCTTCGAAGACAGCATTCGGGCGGTACCACGCCTGCAGCCCGGCACGGCGCTAGAACCTGGGGTAGTAGTTATTGATACTCGCCCGGCCGCCGAGTTCCGCGCGGGCCATTTGCCTGGCGCCATCAACCTCATGGATGGCGGCAAGTTTGAAACCTGGCTGGGCTCCATTGTGGGCCCGGACGAGCCGTTCTACCTCATTGCCGACTCACAAATTGCCCTTGATGTGGTAATTCGCAAAACGGCTAAGATTGGGTATGAGACTACCATCAAAGGGGCTTTGCTTACGCCCCGCGAGCTGTCCGCTACTAGTCCAACCATTGATGTGGAGCACGTTCGTCACCGGCCCCAGGACTTCACCATCGTTGATATTCGTAACCGCACCGAAGCTCAGCAGCCCATCTTCGACAATGCGCTACTGATTCCGCTACCCGAGCTGCGCGAACGAGCCCACGAAGTGCCTACTACAAATAAGCCCGTGCTGGTGCACTGCGCTGGCGGCTACCGCTCCGCAGCGGGAGCCAGCATCTTGGAGGCAGCGCTGCCGGGGGTACAGGTGTTTGACCTTGGTGAGGCCATCTCCACCTTTCAGCCGCAACCAGCGCACACCTAGCCTACCGATACCTAGTACGAGGTAGTGCAACCTTTGCGCCTTATATGACCTCTTAGAATGACCAAGGCAGCTGCCTTGGTCATTCTTGTTTTACGGCCTACGACTACTACAAATCTTTTCGCCCTGTGAAGACGACCTACTCATTGCTACTAGCCACCAGCCTTCTTTTTACCTTCACTGCCTGCGACAAAACAGATGTAGCAAAAGGGACCCCTAGCTGCATCCGGCAGAGGATAAATAAGGTGACGGAGGAATCTCCCTGTAAGGAAGGAGCTAGCGTACGAGAATACTTCTTTCAGGGTAAAACGGTGTATCTGTTTATCCCCGGCAGCTGCATTGCCGATGCTAGCTCCGAAGTGCTGGACGAAGATTGCAACACTGTAGGATACTTGGGTGGCTTGTGGGGTAATACTCAAGTAAATGGGTTAGACTTTAGCACGGCCGAGTTCAAGCGCACTATTTGGAACAGTAGCCGTTGAAGTAGACGCTGCTGGCTGCTTGCGAGCTAGGTAGCCACGGCCGCGCAGCGCAGGGCTTTCTTCTTCCGGCGGGCCGAAGTATCTTCGTAGTTATGCGCGTACTACACACCGCCGACTGGCACCTGGGCCAGCGCTTTATTAGCGGCCACGAACGAACCGATGAGCACCGTCACTTTCTGGAGTGGCTGGTAGCTACAGTGCGCGAGCAGCGCGTGGAAGTGCTGCTAGTAGCCGGCGACATTTTTGATACCGGCTCGCCCTCCAACCAAGCGCTAGAGCTGTATTATTCCTTTCTGCTGAACATGCGTGGCACCGGCTGTCGCGATATTGTGGTGGTCGGCGGCAACCACGACTCGCCCGCTACGCTAAATGCCCCAGCCCGGCTGCTGCGCCACCTGCACGTGCACGTGGTAGGCTGCGTGCCGGAGTGCTTTGAAGACCAGGTGCTGGTGCTGGATGATGCTGCCGGCAACCCCGGCCTAGTAGTGTGCGCCATCCCTTTTCTGCGCGACCGGGATGTGCGCCTCTCAGTACCCGGCGAAACAGCTGAGGATCGGGAAGCCCGCATCAAACAAGGCATTGCCGACCACTACGCCCGCATAGCGGAGGTAGAGCGCGTATGGCAGCTCAAAGACACGGGCCTACCCGTAGTAGCCACTGGCCACCTCTACGCCGCCGGGGCAGCCCCCTCCGACTCGGAGCGGACCATTCATGTGGGCAACCTGGGCCAGATTACGGCTGACCATTTCCCAACGGTATTTGATTACGTGGCCCTAGGGCACCTGCACCGCCCCCAGCGCGTGGGCGGCCGGGAACACATTCGGTATTCGGGCTCCCCTATCCCCCTGTCCTTCTCAGAGGTAGACCACCCTAAGGAAGTGCTGCTGCTGGAATTTGCCGCTGGCAAGCTTTTAACCCTCGACTCGCTGCCCGTACCGGGTGCCCGGCGCCTCGTGCGGTTTCATGGCTCCCTGGAAGAAGTTACGCAGGGCCTTACAACGTATGATAACGCGGGCTACCTGCTGCCAGCCTGGGCAGATGTGCAGATTCACTCCGAGCTGACCCAGCTAGAAGTGGCAGAAGCCTTACTAAAAGTAATTCAGGAGCTAGACCGCAAGCAGGTGGAAGTGCTGGCTCGCCGCCACTTCCGGCTGGTAAAGCTGCGCGCCCTGGGTGAAACTGAAGCGGCCGACGAGCCCCTCACCCGCAGCCTGCACGACTTCACCGAGCGCGAAGTGTTTGCTCAGCGCCTGGAAACCGAGCCTGAGCACGGCCGCGCTGAGCTACTGCGCACCTTCGACGAGCTGCTGGAAAGCCTGTAACCCTGCCCCGAACCCGTAACTTGTCCCATATTTCGGCCGCGCCGCGACTTTTTTCTTCGGCGCAAGCTGCCGCTTCTGCCCTATGAGAATTCTCCGCGTCCGTTTCTTTAACCTAAACTCCCTACGCGGGGAGCACGAGGTAGACTTTAGCAATGCTCCCTTGTCAGAATCGGGGCTGTTTGCTATTACTGGTCCTACTGGCGCGGGCAAGACCACCATTCTCGACGCCATTACGCTGGCCCTATATGGGCAGGTTCCGCGCCACGAAGGCAGCGGCCCCGAGCAGGTAATGAGCCACGGCACGGGGGAAAGCTGGGCAGAAGTAGAGTTTGAGGTAAATGGCCAGCAGTACCGCTCCAAGTGGGGCCAGTACCGCGCCCGCAAGCGCGCCGACGGCAAGCTGCAAGACCCTCGCATGGAGCTTAGCGAGCGGAAAGTGGCCGAGGACGGGGAAGTATCGTGGCCGTTTCTGGAAACCATGAAGCGCCAAGTACCCTTTCGCGTAGCCGAACTCAGCGGGCTGGAATACAAACAGTTTCTGCGTTCCGTACTCCTTGCCCAGGGCGACTTTACCCGGTTTTTGAAGTCGACGGCGGGCGAGCGGGCTCAGCTGCTGGAGAAAATTACCGACACGAAGAAGTACTCTGATATTTCCAAAGCGGCTTTTGAACGGGCCAAGCAGGAAAATCAGCGGACCGAGCAGCTGCGCCAAGGCTTGGCGGGCGTCGTGTTGCTTTCCCCGGAGGATGTACTGGCTCTGGAAGGCGAGATTGGTGACCTGCAACAACAGCTCAGCACCATTGTGGCTGCCCAGCAGCGCCAGCAAGAAGCGCGGTTATGGTTGCGCCAGCTAGCCGACTTGCGCCAGCGCCAGCAAGCGGCCCAACAACGCCGGCAGCAGCTGTCCGCCCAGGCTTCTTCGCTCGCCCCCCTGCGCCAGCGTCTGGCGTTGCATCAGCAAGCCGCTCCTTTTGCAACGGACTATGCCCTGCTTCGCCAAGCCGATGAGCAGTTAACCCACCTCCGCCACGAAGCAGCCCGCCTGCGCGAACAGTTGCCCCAGCTAGCTGACCGGCAAGCTACTGCTGAATCAACCCGCCTAGCGGCCCGCCAGGCCCACGAGCAGGCTACTGCCACTAAAGAAACTCAAGAGCCCAAGCTACGCGAAGCCGAGCAACTCGACTTGCGTATCACGGAGGCGCGGCGGGTTCTCACCCAAGGGAAGACAGAGTATGAAGACAAGAACGAGCAATGCAAGCGCCTAAAGGCAACGGCCGAGCACGCAGGTAAGCGCCAGCAGGTGCTGCGTGAGCATGTAGCAGAAGCAGAAAAATGGCTGCTTGTAAACGCCGTTGTGAGCGAGCTATCTTCTTCTCTACCCGAACTGTCGGCTAGCTTGCAGCACTGGGAGCACTTGAAAGGGCAGCTAGGGCAGTTGCGGCAGCGCTTGGCGGAAGCGCGCCAGCGTCAGCAGAAAGCCGCCGCCGATGCCAGCACCCAACAAGAGGCCGTGGAAGCTGCCCAGCAGCAGTTGGCTCGCCTGGTGGCGCAGCAAGAGCAAACCACCCGCACCCGCACCGTATGGCTGCACCGCCTGCGCTTCCATATTAGCAGCCTACAACAGGAGCAGGAGCGCGAGCAACAGCACTGGGACGATTTGCGCCGCAGCCTGCAAATGCAGCAGCTTATTCTCTCCCACACCGATACGCGCGCGTTGCTGGAAGCGGGCCAGCCCTGCCCCGTATGCGGCGCTACCGAACACCCCTATATGGCGGGTGTATTGGGCGTAAGCGAGGACTCTTTTCAGCGCGACCGGCAACGCGAGGAGGACCTTAGCCAACGCGTACGAGCTTTAGGAACCCGGTTCAACCGCTTGAATACCTACGTAACGATGCTGGAGCAGGCAGGCCCGGAACCCGCGGCGGCCCCTACCGCCACCATTCAGCTGCTACCGGAATCAGCTGAGAAAGCCGCAGCTGAGGAAGTGAAGACCCTGGTGCACACCCTGCGCGAACTGCGCGACCAGGTGGCCGCGGCCCAGCAGCGTGCCCATCAGGCCATGGTGCAGCAGCAAACCACCAGCCACCAGCAACAGGACTACGCGCTCATAGTACACCAACTGGAAAAGGAGCTGGGCGACGCGGAAGACCAGCTTCAGCCCGCTCGGGAAATGATTCAAAGCCACGCGCAAAGCTTTGGCTTACCCTTCACGGGCGAAAATGGCCGGGCGCTTATGGAAACGGCCCGCCAGCGTATTGCTGAGTTTGACGACTACTACCGTAGGCTCAACGAAGCCAAACAAGAGCTAAGCGGAGTGAGTGTAGAAGCAAAAAAGGCAGCGGACGATCAGCAGGACCTGCAAACGTGGCTGCGCACCCGTAAGCAAAGCCTTGTTGATCAGCACCAGGATATTATGCGCCAGCAGCAGCAGCGCGAGCAGCTCCTCCCCGATGCCGACCTAGCCCGCGTGCGGCAACAGCTTGACGAGGCCGTTCGGGTTGCTGATGCACGCCGCCAGCAGGCCGAGCAGCAAGCGCAGCAGCACGAAACCGCGCACTCAGTAGCCACGGCTCGCCTGCGCCAGCACGAGCAAGACACTGAGCAGCAACAGCAGGCCCAAACTACCCGCCATACTACCCTTACAGCATCCTTAACCGCAGCAGGCCTCAACCCCGACCCTGCCACGCTACCTGCCTTGCTTTTACCAACTGCCGAGGTTACTACCCTGCAAGATCAGCTACGCCGCTACGAACAGGAAGTAGCTCTGGTAGAGCAGACTATTCAGGATACTACGCAGCAGCTAGCGGCAGAAGAGGCCCGGAATCTTACCACCGAGCCGCTCGAAGCACTTGAGCAGCAACTTGCCGCCGCTAACCAGCAAATAGCCACGCTCAACCAGCAGTTAGGGCAGCGCCAGCAACGTCTCCACGACCACCAGGCTAGCCTGGAACGGCACGCGTCGTTGGCAGCTGCGTTAGACAAGCAGCAACAAGAGTCCCAGCGCTGGCGCCAGCTCACGGAGCTAATTGGCTCTGCCGACGGAAAAAAGTTCAGTGAGTTTGCCCAGGGCCTTACCCTCGCCCGCCTTGTAGATTTGGCCAACCGCCACCTGCACCGCCTCACCGACCGGTACCGCATCCTACGCAACCCCGATGAGCACCTCGATTTACTGGTGCAGGATGAGTACCAAGCCGGCAGCACCCGTTCCATGAATTCGCTGTCGGGGGGTGAAAGCTTCTTGGTGAGCTTGGCCTTAGCACTCGGCCTTTCGGAGCTAGCCGGTCACAAAACCCAAATCGATACGTTGTTCATTGATGAAGGCTTCGGAACCCTTGATCCGGATGCGCTGGATGTGGCTATTTCGGCCTTGGAGTTGCTGCAAGGCACGGGCAAAACCATTGGTATCATCTCGCACGTGGAGGCGCTGAAGGAGCGCGTCACCACTCAGATCAACGTGCGGAAAGGCGCCGGCGGCATCAGCTCCCTCCGAATTGTGGGCTTTGGGGAGGAGCTATAGCGGGAGCAATAGCCTATTCCGGGGTGCCCGCAGCTCTAATTTCGGCCCAGCTCCAGTAGCGACGCGGTGTGATGGTGGCGTAGCGGCTCTCGAAAAAGCGGACTACCTCATCCTCCACTTGCTGGGGCAAAATGGAAGACGAATAAATCGGCCGCTGGTCGGGGTCGGCGTAGCGCTGGGCCTTCGTGAGGCCTTTTCCACCCAGGCGTAGTAGTGGCCCCGTGTCGGTAATTCCGTCAAAGGTCCAGCGGCGGCTGCCTTGTTCTAATTCGTTGAGGCAAGCAGCTAAGGTATCCAGCGGGAGTCGGGGTAGTGTGGGTCGGCTTTCCAGGTCAATCCAGGTAGTGTACTTGTACTCAAACTCGTAGCGCTGTCCATCGTAGATGCTCAGGACCATATCAGCACCAGCAGTGGGCCCGAACAACGCGTAATACGGCAAGGGCTCGGGCGTACGCACTACTACCAGACCAATAGCAGGGTAGCTGGTACGGATGGTAGCGGGGCTGTGCACTACCTCTAGTGCTTGGCGCACGCGCAGATATTCCGGCTCCCAGCTCGCTTGGCCCACCTCAGGGTCTTCTAGCACGGCCTGGAAACGGGGCAGAAACCATTCAAACTTCTCGGCCGATGCCTCATCTTCCCGCCGCCGCCGGGCAGGCGCCCCAAAGGGCTCGTAGAAACGGGCTTTTTCCTCAGCATTAAGCCAGCACACTAGCTTTAGCGCCTGGTCGGCGAGCGGGTGCTGCCAATCCAGCTCCCGAAAGTCGCCGAGGGTAGCCACCAAGCGCAGCAACTCTTCGTACTGCACAGCCGCTTGCGGATGTAGCAACGCCCATACGCCCACAAACCCATCCACATCAAAGTGATTGGCCGTAACGGCCCAGGCTTCCAGCCTGGTGTGTGGGGGGCATGCAACGCCCGCAAGGCCGAACCTGCGCTGGTATCGTCGCGGAGTGCCTCGGGTGTAGCGGCGCCGCGCCAATGCGCCAGGGTTAGGGTAGCTCCCAGGCCCGTACTGTCTACTACTATGGTTGGCTGCTGCCGCAGCTGTCGGAAAGGAACAAAAGTTTTCAAAAACGAGATATGAAGTACCCCTACTTTAGGGAGTACGTTGTATACCAGCAAATGTAGTCTGTGCCCTCAACCTCGGAGCTTTTTGCCGCGCCGATTTGAAATATGCTCAACCCGGCTCCTACGAATCCAGTGCAAGTATTTCTGTAGCTCCTCCGCCGACTGTAATGCTTCAATGGTAGCGTAACGCCGGGCAAGCTCTCGGTTGCTCAGCAGCAAATGAACAGTACTATGGCATGGCTGGCACAAATCGACGGTGGGGCCGTGCCGCCCGCCCTCCTCGCGCGGCACCAGGTGGTGACGTGATACGTGCCGAACCTCGCGTTGGCAAAGCTCACAGTGTGTAGGAGTTGACCCCACCAAAGTAGCTATGGGTGGGGCTGCGCGGCGCCTAGTCATCGTAAAGCGAGCTTGATGGCAAAATACTAAAATGTTCTTTTACCAAGAATTAGTATTCTACTATAAAGGTTGAACAAAAAAGAGAACAAAGTTTTGTTAGCACTTCCGATTTACTTCTATATTTGGTTGCAGGCCAGGTATATGGCTACTTGAAGGAGCGGTGAGTATGGTTTGTTCATCTCTTTTTCCGGCTATGTAGACGAAGGGGTTGCACCTTCTATATCTTTTGATTTTTCACTTTCTCCATTTTGCGTATGCCCATTTCTACTTCCTTCTCTTTTTCGCGTGTATTACGGGTAGCGGGTTTGCTGCTAGCCCTGCTTGTGCTGAAGCCGTCGACCTCGCACGCCCAAACTTGGCTGGTGTCAACTGATGCGTATGTTAAGCTAGGAGTGATGGATAAGTTTGGACAGCTCGGCACCTATTCTGCCAAGTTCATCGTCATCGATCAAACTACTGGCAAGGAATACGCGCTGACAAAGCAAATCCCTACCGGCCAGCACGGCATAGACGTAATCTTCCCGTCGGAGCCGGCAGAGGCAGATTATTTCAAAACCGAAACCGGCGAAGCGGCCAAAGCAAAACCCGGCCGCTACACCTGGGAGTGCCACGTAGGCGGAAAAAAAGTAGTTGGCGGCCGTTTTAATTTTTCTGAAGTCGCGAATGATGTTACCTTGGTAGGGAAAAATTAAATTGCTTTCCCTTCACTCACTTCATTACCCAAAGCCCGACGTTGCAGCGTCGGGCTTTTTTGTGCGGTGAAACTACGTGTAGGATGACTCTTTTTGCGGGCAGTTGCGTACAGAAACACTGCGTTGTTTCACTCTTAGCATTCTCGCCTCATGGCTAAAAAGTCGTTTTCTGAGCTGATTAATAGTCCTGGTATGCCCGTGCTAGTTGACTTTTACGCCGACTGGTGTGGCCCTTGCAAGACCATGGCCCCCATCCTGGAGCAGGTTGCCGCTCAGCATCAAGGAAAGCTCAAAGTTGTCAAGGTCGACGTTGACCGTAACCAAGCCGCGGCCCAGCAATTCCGGGTGCAGAGCATTCCTACCCTGATTTTATTTCACAAGGGCCAGCCCGTGTGGCGCCAGGCAGGTGTAGTGCCCGCCGCCCAGCTTAGCCAAGTAGTGCAAGGCGTGCTACAGTAGCCAACCGCTACCAGTACTACTTGCCACATCCCCTGCTGATAAACTAACTGTTCGGCTCCCGCGTTTGGGCTAGGCAGGGCTACCTTTGCCCTGCTACCCTTCCTTTTGCCGATGACTCTACGGTTTATTATCTGTTTATCAGGGCTGTTGTTTATGCTGTTGCCGGCTCCCGTATGGGCGCAGGTGCAATACACGATAAGCGGCTACGTTCGGGCGGCAAACACTGGTGAAGCACTGCCCGGCGCTACCGTGGCGGCTCCTTCCCTGGGCCTAGGCGCTACTACCGACGACAAAGGCTACTATGTGCTCACCCTACCCAGCGGGCCCCAGCAGGTAGTAGCTTCTTTTATTGGTTACCAAAATCAGCCGCAGACTATCACCCTTACCCGCAATCAGCGGACAAACTTCAACTTAGCCGAAGCTACTAATACCTTAGGAGAGGTAGTGGTACAAGGCTCGGGTACGCTAGAGCAGAAGCTACAAACCACGCAGATGAGCTTGGAGCGCCTCACCACCCGGGAAGCCAAGCTGCTACCAGCCCTCTTCGGGGAAGTAGATCTGCTGAAAACGTTGCAGCTGAAGCCGGGCGTGCAAAATGGCGGCGAAGGTACTAGTGGCCTGTTTGTGCGGGGTGGCTCCGCCGATCAGAACTTGTTTCTGGTGGACGATGCCGTGGTATACAATCCAAGCCATTTATTCGGGCTGTTTTCGGTGTTCAACCCCGACGCCGTGCAAAGCGTGGACTTGTACAAGGGAGGATTTCCGGCTCAGTATGGCGGGCGCTATCGTCGGTGGTCGATGTGAAGATGCGGCCGGGGGAGCCGGAGAAGCTGGGAGTCAGCGGCGGCCTGGGTCTGATTTCTTCCCGCCTGACGTTGGAGGGCCCGCTACCCAACAAAAAGGGCTCGTGGCTGCTATCGGGGCGCCGCACTTATTTCGACGTGTTTACGCGCCAGATCAACAAGCTTAATGAGGGGCAGGACGACTACAACCCCATCCCCGATTACTATTTCTATGACCTCAACGCCAAGGTAAACTACCAGTTGGGAGCCAAAGACAACCTATTTATTACGGGCTACTTAGGGCGCGACGTGTTTGGGTTTGGCTCACAAAACGGGTTCGACTTTAATTTCAACTGGGGGAATACCGTTGGCTCAGCGCGGTGGAACCACGTGTTCAACCGGCGCCTGTATGTAAACACGACGGCAGCAATTACGCGCTACGAGTACAACATCAGCAACGCCCTCGATCAGTTTAGCTTCAACCTAGCCTCTGACATCCGGGATTTGAGTTTGCGCACGGATTTCGACTACGCGCTTAACGACCGACACGCGGTAAAATTTGGCGCTACCCTTACTGACCACCGCTTTGGTACGGGCCGCCTGCGGGCAGGTGCCGAGGATGGCTCCCTCAACTTGGGCTCCAACATTAACTACCGCGGGCAGGAAGCAGGCTTGTACGCGTCAGACAACTTTCGCGCTTCCGATAAGCTACAACTGGATTATGGGGTGCGCCTTTCCGGCTTTCAAAGCGGTAGTGACCGGTACGTTGGGGTAGAGCCACGGGCATCGGGCCGTTACTCGCTTACGTCGCGCACTTCCCTCAAAGCCAGCTACGCCCTAATGTACCAGTATGTGCATTTGGTGTCAAACTCCGGGGCTTCGCTGCCAACGGATATTTGGTACCCCTCGCGCGGGTCGGTGAAACCGCAACGCTCCCAGCAGGTAGCTACCGGCGTGAGCTTCTTGCTGGGCAACGGCCGCTACTTGCTCACCAACGAGGTATACTACAAGTGGGCGCAACGGCAAATTGACTTCAAAGACGGCGCACAGCTATTTGTGAACCCCGACCTGGACTCGGAATTTCTATTCGGCAGGGGCTGGGCATACGGCAACGAAATTTACGTGGAGAAGAAAACGGGCCGTACCACCGGTTGGATTGGCTACACCTTGTCGTGGACCAAACGGCAGTTTCCGGCCCAGCGAGGCACGGCGGGCATCAACAACGGCAACCCGTTTTACCCCAACTACGACCGGCGTCACAACCTTACGGTGGTAGGCCTGCACCGGCTCAATCACCGGATTCAGCTCACGGGCTCCCTGGTCTACACTTCTGGGCAAGCTACTACCCTACCCCTGGGCCGGTTCGTCTTGCAAGATGTTTACGGTTCCGATGCCTCAGCAGTGCCCATCTACCCCCAACGCAATACCTACCGCCTGGCTCCCTACCACCGCCTCGACTTAGGCCTGGTATACAAGGTAAAGCCCCTGCGTGAAGGAGGCGAGTCTGACTTCACCTTCAGCGTGTATAATGCCTACAACCGGCGCAATCCGTACTTCGTGTACTTCGACCAAGTGAAGGACAAATCCACTAATACCGTGACGAGCTACCGTGCCCGCCAGGTGTCCCTGTTTCCAGTCATCCCCTCGGTGACGTACAACTTCAAATTTTAAGCACCCCGCATGCTCACTAGGTCGATCTTCCAAACTCTAGCGCCGATGATTACGCGGCGGGGCTTAGGCTACACGCTGGCGGGGGTGTTGCTGGCGAGCTGCGGCTTGCAGAAAGACATTGACGTAGAACTGCCAGCCTACCCCGCCCAGTTGGTGGTAGAGTGCTACCTAGAGCCTAACCGAGTACCGCGCATGTCGGTGACGGAAAGCAGCTCTTACCTCGCTGAACCGACGCCAAAAATCCCCCAGGATGTGAAAGTGGTACTTACCCTGCCCTCGGGCCGCCACGATACCCTGGACTTTAAGCCCGGTATTAACCTAGCTACCGGAAAGGCCTACACGCACATTGGGCGCAGCCGCATTAGTGCCTCACCGGGCCAAACCTTTCAGTTGGAGGCCTATGACACCCAGGGTCGCCGGGTTACGGGCTCGGCCACCATGCCCGCCATTGTGCCCATCGACAAGGTAGAGTGGAAGTTTAATGACCTGAGTGGGGAGCAGCGCAAAGCCTACGTGACCACCCAGTTTCGAGACCCTGGCAATACGGTCGACTTCTACCGCTTCCAGATTCACAAGAGCACTGTGGCTACCGACCCGGAGGTGGAATATACTATTGAGGACCGGCTCAACAATGGCACCAACTATACCCTGGGCACGAGCTACGAGTTCCAAACAAATGACACGCTGTTTGTCACGCTCTACCACCTCAACCAGCCCTATTTTCAGTTTTTGCAATCGGTAGAGGAAGCACGCAATGCCAACGGCAACCCGTTTGCGCAGCCTTCTGCAGTCCGTAGTACGGTAGAGGGTGGCATTGGCGTTTTCACCGTGCTGAGCTACCAGCGGCAGCGCATCATTGTGCGGTAGAAATAAATTTCGAGCGGCAGGCAACTTTCTGATTGCGGCTAGGCTCACCTTATTACCTATCCATCTTTATTCATGTTAGTATGTCTCGTACTATTACTACCCTCCTCCCGGCCCTCCTCCTTGTGGTGGGCAGTCTTTCATTGAGCAGTTGCGAAAAGCAAGAAGACGCTAGACCGTGTGGCTGCACGCCACCACCCCAAGAGCCTTTCATACCTGCTTCCATAAGCCAAGTGAACACGTGGTGGTTGAACTCGGCCACTACCTCGGGCAAAACTGCCATCGGTTCCGATATCAAGGACCGGTACTCCATACGGTTCCAAGCGGATGGTAGCTACGTACAAACCTTGCTACAAGACAGCACGCAGTTCAAGGGCAAATGGATGCTCATGGGCACCGAAAATCGCACCCTGCACCTTACAGACCACAAGGGCACTGAGCAGGAGTACACCATAGCAAGTGCCACTGTTAACTCGCTATTCTTTTGGCGCGCTGGCAAAGATGGAAAAACCGAGATGTATCTGTTCAAGCCTACTCTATAGCTTCCTATACTCTCACAAAAAAGGCTGCTACGCATACGTAGCAGCCTTTTTTGTGCTCACCATCTAGCGTACTACAGGCGCTCCAGCACCCGCCGAAACAGCGCCGTAAGGCGGGGTTCGGCTACGGCCGCCGTGCGCAGAATGTCGGCTATGTCCACTTTCTTGAGCTTGCCGGGCGAGGCTAGGTCGGTGATGACGGATATAGCCAGCACGGGCAAGCTCATTTGCACTGCGGCAATAACTTCTGGGGTGGTGCTCATACCTACCGCATCGGCGCCAATAGTGCGCAGGTAGCGGTACTCGGCAGGAGTTTCCAGCATGGGTCCGGAGAGGCTGGCGTACACCCCGCGGCGCATGTACTGGCTTAGACCTAGCTCTTGGGCAGCCTCCTCAGCTAACCGGAGCAGGCCCAAGTCGTAGGGCTCCATCATGTCGGGGAAGCGAGGACCCAGCTCGTCAAAGTTTTTACCGATCAGGGGGTTAGTGGGCTGTAGGTTGAGGTGGTCCTCAATCAGCATCAGGTCGGAGTAGTCGAAATCGGGATGCAGGCCACCGGCGGCATTGCTCACGAAGAGCTTCTGAATACCTAGCAGCTTCATCACGCGCACCGGAAACACTACCTGCTGCATAGTGTAGCCCTCGTAGTAGTGGAAGCGGCCATGCATCACTAGCACCCGCTTGCCTGCCAGCATACCGGCTAGCAACTTACCCGCGTGGCTTTCTACCGTTGATACCGGGAAATGGGGAATATCGGCGTACGAAAAAGACTGGTGCACCTCCACTTCCTTGGCCAGGGCACCCAAGCCCGTACCCAAAATAATGCCTACTTCGGGCTGGAAGTCTGGTAGGCGTTGGCGGAGGTAAGCGGCGGCTTCGTGAAGTTCGTGCATGGAGAGTAGTTGAGGTTGGGCTTGCAAGGTAGTACTACCCTATGAACTACGAGGTACATAAAAAAGGTGGCTGGTACCGTACCAGCCACCTTTCTAGTTATGCACGAGGCGAGCTACTGCACATTCATCTCAAACGGCATCCGCGCCTGCACGCCGTTCATTTGGCTGAGCGTCTTGTACTGCTTGTACAGTGGGTACATGGGTCCCATTTCCTCCTTCACGAAGTGCAGGCGGGCTTCTTCGCTGAAGGAAGTGAACAGGTTTTCGGCAAAGCTTTTCTGGCGGGGCAGCTTCTGAATGCTGTAGTCACCTTCTTTCAGCTTGGCACGGCGGGCCGCAATGCGCAGCGCATCGTCGAACGAGCCGAGCACATCAACTAGACCCCGAGCCTTGGCTTCGGAACCCGACCATACCCGGCCCGAGGCCAAGCGGCGCAGACGCTCCACGGGCATATGGCGGCCCGCAGCGGCCTTAGTAGTGAAGTCGGCGTAGATGCGGTTGATTTCCGCCTGAAACTGCTGCTGCTCGAAGGGAGTGAGGGCCCGGGTGATGGTAGGAAAGTCGGAGAACTTGCCCGTCGTTACGCGGTCAGTGGTTACGCCAATCTTGTCGCGCAGGAAGGGTTCGATGTTGGGCAGTACTCCAAACACGCCAATGCTACCCGTAATGGTAGTTGGGTGCGCCACAATGGTGTCGCAGCCCATGGCAATGAAGTAGCCCCCAGAAGCCGCCACATCAGACATAGAGCAGATGATGGGCTTCACCTTCTTCGTTAGCATCACCTCGCGGTAAATGATGTCGGAAGCTAGGGAAGACCCTCCGGGCGAGTTTACGCGCAGCACTACTGCTTTCACTTTATCGTCGAGGCGGGCCTTGCGGATAGCCTCGGCAAAGCGGGTGCTACCAATGCTTTCGTTGCCCCCCTTGCCCGTTACAATGTCGCCTTCCGCGTACACCACCGCAATGCGGTTGCTACCCAGCTCGGCATCCGTATCCTCCCCTTTTGAGTAGTCGCTTAAGCTAATCAGGCTTAGCTTTTTGTCTTTCGCTACGCCCAGCTTACCCTTCATGTAGTCGGTAGCTTGGTCGTAATACCCTAGGTCTGTCACGAGGCCCAAGCGCTTGGCATCGTCGGCGTTGTGCACCAGCATGGAGTCGGAAATGACTTTGGCGCGGCCCAGGCTCAGCTTACGAGCTTTGGACACATCAGCCAGCACAGCATCGTTGATGGACGTCAAAAACGACTTGGTTTGCAGGCGCGCCGAGTCCGACATGTTGGTGCGGAAGTACGGCTCCACGGCGCTCTTGAACGAGCCCACCCGGAAGATCTGTGCCTGCACCCCTAGCTTATCGAACAGGTTTTTGTAGTACATGGTCTCGGAGCTGAGGCCATTGAACTCCAGCGTGCCTTGAGGGTTCAGGTACAGCTTATCGGCTACGGAAGCGAGGTAGTAGCTTTTTTCCGACTGCGCATCGGTGTACGAAACAATGAACTTACCCGACTTCTTGAAGTCGACAAGTTCTTGGCGCACTTCCTCCAGGGAAGCCATACCCCCCTGCACCAGCTCTAGGTTCAGGAATATACCTTGATATCCTCGTCTTCTTTGGCGCGGCGAATGGTTGCCTTCAGCTCATCTAGCCCGATGCTGCTAGCTTGCCCGCCCGTGAAGCCCGACAATGGGTTATCAAAGCTCCGCTCACCCAGGGGTTTGTCGAGGGTAAGCTCCAGTACGGAGTTGCTAGCTACGGTTACTTCCTTGTCGGAAGAAGCTAGGCTGACAACTATTCCAACCAGCAGAATAATGCTCAGCAAGCCGAGAATGAATATGCCGGTGATGGTGGCCAGCACATACTTAAAGAATTGTCTCATTGAAAAAGAAATAGCGCGTTTGGTCTCTAAACAAATGTAAAGGCTTTTGGAGTGCCCTGCCGCCTATTCAACCAACAGGCACATTTGGGCGGTGAAAGCAGGATAAAACCGCGCTAGAAAGCCCCGCTCAACTGCGCCACTCCACCGAGACGGGTAGTTTAGTAGCCGTACTTCTGGCCCCACCACTGCTGAAGCCGCTCGCGCATTTTGTGTTCCTGCGCATTGTCGCCGGGGTGGTAGAACACGGTGCCGCTGAGCTGGTCAGGCAGAAACTCCTGGTAAGCAAAGTTGCCGGCATGGTCGTGAGAATACTGGTACTCATTGCCGTAGCCCAGCTCTTTCATCAGCTTGGTGGGCGCGTTGCGCAGGGGGATGGGCACGGGCGCAGGACCGTGCTGCCGCACGTAGCGCGCGCCTCCCGAATGGCTTTGTAACTGGCATTGCTCTTGGGCGAAGTAGCCAAGTACACTACCGTCTGACCGAGAATAATATCCGATTCCGGCATGCCGATAACCGTTACGGCCTGAAAGCAGCTTTGGGCCAGCATCAGCGCGTTGGGGTTGGCGTTGCCCACGTCTTCGGAAGCCAGAATGAGCAGGCGACGAGCAATAAATTTGGGGTCCTCCCCTCCTTCCAGCATCACGGCCAGGTAGTACAGCGCCGCGTTGGGGTCGGAGCCGCGGATGCTTTTGATAAAGGCCGAAATAACATCGTAGTGCATTTCGCCGCCCTTGTCGTAGCGCGCGAGGTGCTGCTGGGCCAGTTGCTGCACGCCCTCATCGGTGATGACGATTTCGCCGGTTTTGGGGTCGGGGCGGCTGGCCTCCACCACAATATCGAGTAGGTTGAGGAGCTTGCGCGCATCGCCGCCGCTGATGGTGAGCAGGGCACCGTAGTCCTGCATGCGCACGTTTTTCTGCTTGAGCACTTCGTCCTCGGCCAGTGCTTTATCCACCAGGCTCATTAGCACCTCCTTGCTCAGGGGCTCTAGCACATATACCTGCGCCCGGCTCAGCACGGCAGGAATAACTTCAAAGGAAGGGTTTTCGGTGGTAGCCCCAATGAGCGTAACAATGCCCTGCTCCACGGCCCCCAGCAGGGCGTCTTGCTGACTTTTGCTGAAGCGGTGAATTTCGTCAATAAACAGCACTGTGCCACGCTGGCGCTTGGCTTTTTCAATGACGTCGCGCACGTCCTTCACGCCGGCATTCACGGCGCTCAGGGAAGCAAAGGGCTGCCCCAGCTCCTGGGCGAGCAGGTTGGCCAGCGTGGTTTTGCCTACGCCGGGCGGGCCCCACAGGATAAGGCTGGGAAGGCGGCCGGCGTTGAGGTAGCGCCGAAGCACGCCGTCGGGCCCAATAAGGTGCTGCTGGCCAGCGTACTCCTCCAAGGACCGGGGGCGCATTCGCTCGGCGAGGGGAGCACCCGGACGAGGACCCGCAGGCTGCGGTGGGGTAGGCGTCGGGTCAGAATCGAAAAGAGAACCAATAGACATGGGAAAGGAAATAGGAAGCCAGCGGCTAGGGAGCCAGCGCCGCAACAAAGCTGCGCAGAATGACAAAGGTCGGAGTACCTTCGCTGTAGTGAAAGCAGACCTGGCAAGCTAGTTCACCGGGTTGGTACTCCTACGAGTTCTACGAACTCTTTGCTGCTTGGTGCAGGCGCGCTGCCCACGCCCTATTTTTTGCTCATGAAGAACGCTCTGCGGGTTCACACTGCCTTGTTTGTGGTGGCCCTTATTTACGCCGCCAACTACAGTATTTCGAAAGACGTGATGCCGCGCTACATGGGTCCTTTCGGGCTGGTGCTGCTGCGCATAGTGGGCGCCACCCTGTTTTTTGGCGTTGTAAGCCGCATTGTAGCGCCCCAAGACCGTATTAGCGGCCGCGCCGATAACCTGCGGGCCATTGCCTGCGGAGTGCTGGGCATCGGGCTCAATCAGCTGCTGTTCTTCTCCGGCCTCAACCTCACTTCGCCCATTAATGCGTCGCTTATTCAAACGGTAGCCCCCATTATCACGGTGCTGGCCTCGGTGGTACTGCTGGGCGAGAAGATGACCTTGCCGCGCGTTTTGGGTCTTGGCGTAGCGGGCCTTGGGGCGGCTCTCATTATTTTGGGCCGCGGGCACGGCCCTGCGGCGGCACCAGGCCAAGACACCATGCTAGGCAACCTATTCATTTTGCTCAATGCTACTGCCTTCGGCATTTACCTGGTGTTGGTAATGCCCCTGATGCGGAAGTACCATCCGTTTACGGTCTTGGCCCGCATCTTTCTGGTAGGCGCGGTGCTGGCCGTACCGGCCGGCTGGCAGCAAGTGCAGCAACCCGACTACGCCAACTTTCCACCTAGCATCTGGGCTGCCATTCTCTATATGGTCATTTGCCTGACCATCTTGGCTTACTTGCTTAACAACTGGGCACTGAAATACGCTTCTCCGGCCCTGCTGGGGGCTTATATCTACTTACAGCCGGCCTTGGCCGTGCTTATTGCGGTAAGCCTGGGCAAAGACACCCTTACCACGGCTAAGGCCGTACAAGCCCTGCTCATTTTCGTCGGTGTATTCCTGGTAAGCCGGAAGCCCAAGCCCCAACCAGTGGTGGCCGTAGCGCAAGAATAACCTAGCGGAAGCAGTGCCACCCAGAGCAGCTAGTATGCACTAGCCGCATGCAGGCGCTACCGGGCGTTACCTCCACTTGTCAGTCCTCCGACTTATCTAAGCGGCTGGCGAATTTCCAGATCATCAGCACGCCAGCCACAAATTGCACCACTAGCCCCATGAGCACCACTATACCAGCGGCAGCTATCTGCTGGGTTTTGAGGTAGCTAGCCAGTAACATTAGCCCCAAGCCAACAAGTAAGACGATAAACAGCGTGCGGTAAGAAACAGAGGTCATGAGAAGTGCTATACAGAGTACAAACTAAGCTTACTAACGAGAAAAAGCCCCGGTCAGCTAGCTGACCGGG